>JAXDBN010000096.1:0-16780 GCA_034678805.1 Syntrophomonadaceae bacterium | reverse complement strand
GCCGGTCCTATCATGGCCGGATCCAGAAGATTTCCGATATCGCCGTAGAACGAAATGGCGAGACCATAATACCGGTAGAGATATCTCTTGATGATTATGACCAATTCTTAAAGCCCAACTATAACATAGACGTACAGATTTCTATCTGATTGTGGCCAGGGGTTATCTGTAGCATCTTGCCGACGGTTTGGCTCGAAGGTTTAGGCATTTCGCGACAAAAGATTATCCGAATGGTCAGAATAATCTAGGGTCTTGAAGGAAACGAGGAAGTACTGGAAATGGAAATACTGTTTGTTGAAGATGATAAAGTTATTGCCGCTGGGCTTTGCTACTCACTGATGCAGGAAGGGTATGCCGTTACCCACTGCCTGAACGTCGAGACAGCCAAAACGATGATCAGGGAGCATAGCTTTGGCCTGGCGATACTGGATTTATCCCTTCCAGACGGAAGCGGCTATGATTTATGCAAAATGATCAAGGCCCAGGCGGATATTCCCATCATATTTCTGACCGCCATAGATGATGAAGTCAATGTAGTCATGGGTCTCGACATGGGAGCGGACGATTACATAACCAAGCCGTTTCGGATAAGGGAATTGATCTCCCGAATCAAATCAGTACTGCGCCGCTATGACAAAGCCGAACCCCCAAAAACGCTGATTGAATTTGGTGGCCTGAAAATCGATACTGTCAAAGCGAAAGTATACAAAGCCGACCAGGAAATCAATCTAACTTCTCTTGAATACCGGTTACTCTTAATCTTTGCCAACCGGGAGGGTCAAGTTCTGAGCCGCAATCAGCTGTTGGAAAGCCTATGGGATGTAGCCGGTGACTTCGTAAATGACAATACACTAACCGTGTATATCAAGCGTTTACGCGAAAAGATTGAGGATGACAGCCAAAACCCGACCATAATAAAAACAGTTCGCGGGCTTGGTTATAAGGGGGGCGATTAAGTTACTGCGCAATCGAGAGATAAAGATATTTATCTTTCTTTTAGTTTCTGTAGGGCTAATAGGAACGGCGGTCTGTTTTTATTTTGATGACCGGGCCGGGATAGTTGCACTCTTGGCTTTTCTATTAATGGCCCTCATATCGTGGGGGTTTACCAAGTGGAGATATAAGCAAATAGAAAAGCTGTCTCAATACCTCCAACGGATTGCCGGGGGCGAATATGAGCTCGACATCAGAGATAATTATGAGGGTGAGCTCAGTATATTGAAAAGCGAAATATATAAAGTAACCGTAACCCTGTCCGAACAAGCCGAGTTGCTGAAGAAGGACAAGATATTCCTGTCCAATTCGATCTCAGATATTTCCCACCAGCTAAAGACGCCCATCACCTCTATGTCCGTTATGACCGACCTGCTGCATGACGAGAGTCTGCCCCCGGACAAGCGCATCGAATTCACCAATAACATCCGCTCCCAGTTGGAGCGACTGCAATGGCTTGTGGGCTCCCTGCTGAAGTTATCCAAGATTGATGCCGGGACGATTGAGTTCAAAAAAGAGCCGGTAAATGTAAGAGAGCTTATCCATAGGGCCACTGAGCACCTGCTGATCCCAATGGAAATCAAAGAACAGACCCTGGAAATCACCGGTGATGAGGATGCTCAATTTATGGGGGATTTCAATTGGTCTGCCGAGGCGATCGCCAATATCGTTAAGAATTGCATGGAGCATACACCCTGCGGAGGCAGGATAGTTGTAAGCTTTAACCAGACCCCGTTTTATACCATGATCACGATTTCCGATAACGGAGAGGGCATCGATACCCGCGATTTACCCCACATATTCAACCGTTTTTACAAGGGTAAAAATGCGGCCAATGACAGCATCGGCATTGGGCTGGCCATGGCCAAGAGTATTGTCGAGAGCCAGGGCGGTACCATTGCCGCTGCCAGTGAGAAAGGCCAAGGCACCCAATTTACTATCAAGATTTACCAAAGCATCGTGTGACGCTGCCTTGCATTCCTGCCAAAGAATTGTGAATCATGTTGAGAGGCCTTATCCCTTGCGGGACAATGCCGCTTCTTTGCTTTTAGATTCTATCTGATTTAAACTTCTCGGGTTTTTCTGCCTTCATCCTAACTATAGTGCCACAGTTAGTGCAAACATCAGCTATTATGGCGCTGCCTAGGGAAAAGAATTTTCCCACTGGTGTCAGAGTCGCATAACCCGATATCTTTCCTTGCCCCATTTTGTTATTACCACAATCAGGGCATCTTAGTTCAGACCTGCTTGAATACCTCATTTCTTCCTGCGCCTCCTTTACAGCAGTGTATAATACAGCCGGTCTTAAAAAAAGGACTAAGTCATTAAGAAAGAGTTGAAATTGATATATTAGTGTAATAGTATTATAATACACTACTCGGTAAAGAGTGAGGTGATGACGCAGTGTATAAGTTTGTCAACGGTATACCGATCTACCTGCAGATCGTGAAAGAAATCAAAGGAGCAATGATCAGCGGAAAATTAAAAGGGGGAGATAGACTTCCGTCGGTGAGAGAGATTGCCGAGCAATATCAGGTGAATCCCAATACGGTACAGCGGGTATTCATGGAATTGGATAAACAGGGTCTGACTTACTCGGAACGCGGCATCGGAACCTTTGTAAAAGATGAGCCGGGATTGCTGGAGGTCTTAAAGAACGAGGAAGCGGCAAGAGTTGTGGGGAGTTTTATTGTAGAAATGCAAAAGCTTGGTTACTCAAAAAAAGACATGCTCAGTCTATTAAATAGTGCTTGGCAGAAGGAAGGAGAACAGCATGATTGATATCCAGGGTCTTTCCAAAAGCTATCAAAGAAAACCGGCGTTGAAAAATGCCGTCATGAAACTAGAACAGGGCAAAATCGTGGGTCTCCTGGGACCCAACGGTTCCGGCAAGACGACACTGCTGCGGATCCTGGTAAGCGAATTGAGGGCTGACAGCGGAAGTGTCAGCATCGACGGAGCCAAGCTCTCGCCGGCCTTAAAGGCTCATATCTCCGGCCTGACTACTTCGGATTTCATGCCCGAGGGCATGACTATACAGGAGGCAGCTAACACCTATGAAAGTTTCTTCAAGGATTTTGAAATGGAACGCTTCCACCAGCTTCTCAAAGAGGTGAGTTTAAGCCCTGATTTGAAGATCAGCAGTCTTTCCAAGGGGATGAAGAGCCAATTTGCCTTGGCTTTGACCATTTCCAGAAAAGCGAAATTGATCGTTTTGGATGAACCCTTGGATGGAGTGGACCCGGTGGCCCGCGAGGATATTCTCCGCTTGATAGCCGCTGGTTTTTCCCCGGATAGCACCCTACTGGTTACCAGCCATCTGATCAATGAACTGGAGCGGTTGCTGGATGAAGTTTACTTTATCCAGGAAGGTGAGATCCGCTATATAGGCGATGTAGAAGCAATCAGGGCGGAAAAACAAATGTCCCTGGATGAACTGTACCGGGAGGTGTATCGCAGATGACGACTCTCCTCAAATATGAATTCAATAAGTTGAAAAAGAAATCACTCTGGTCCATGGTCACCATTTTGATCTTTGCAGCGTTCTTCCTAACTGCTGGTTATTCCAGCGGCCAAAGAATAAATTGGGATATGCCGTTGCTGCAGCAGTTTTTAGGGATGCTGAGTTTCTTCGGTTTGGGCATACTCATGATATTGACCTTTGTGGCACCGTTTATTTCAAGCTTATTTCTCTTCCACCATGACCTCAACGACAAACATGCAGTATTCGAAGCATATATTCCTGAACCGGGTTGGAAAAGACTTACGGCTAAATACATCATCTACTTTCTATATATTCTAGCGGGAATCACCATATCCGGAGTACTCGCCTATCTGACCTTTATGGTGATCAAAACGGCGGCTCCTCCAAACATCCGGTTCGGATTGAATGTCGAAATAGCTTCCGGTTTGTTCCTGGAAATTATCAAATACATCCTGAATGCAGCCTTGGGCTTTATGCCCATAATTGTGTTTGTGAACTTCTTTGTCACCCTCCACGCAGTGATCCGTCACAAAATAAAGGGTGCAGTGCCGGTAACCTGGCTAACCGCAGCTGCAGCAGGTATCTCCTTAAGCTGGCTTATGGATAAGCTTACTGCCGCTCAGAGCGGCTGGTTCACCGGAAGCATACTGGGGCTGGACCCGGAAATGATTTTTACCTTCATATTGGCCGCAATTGCATTTATCTGGATTGCCAGGATGTTGGATACAAAAACGGAACTAAAATAGTCCATCGAATCTGAAATTGCTCACGAAATAGGCCAAGGGACATCTAATCTGCGCCTAAGATTTACCAAAGCAGCGGGTGACAGAATTGTCACCGAAACAGTCACTCCAGCGTCATATTCAGCCGCTATACTCAAGGTATGGACCAGAAAAGGAGTGAATGAGCGTGGAAATCTTGAGAGTAGAGGATCTGGCCAAAATCTACGGTGAGGGCGAAACTGCCGTTAAAGCTCTGGACCGGGTTTCCTTCTCCGTGGAAAAAGGAGAGTTCTTGGCGGTTATTGGCCCTTCGGGTTCGGGAAAGTCAACCCTGTTGCATATCTTGGGTGGGGTGGACACGCCCACCAGCGGGAAGGTTTTTATAGATAATACCGATATTTATGCACTTGATGAAACCAGGCTGGCCATTTTCAGGCGCCGGCAAATCGGTCTTATCTATCAATTCTATAACCTCATCCCGATTCTCAATGTTCAAGAAAATATAACCCTGCCCTTATTACTGGATGAACGCCAGGTTGATAAGAGTCAGCTTGATGAAATAATCGTCACCTTAGGCCTGACAGACCGCTTGAATCACCTGCCTAACCAGCTTTCCGGCGGGCAGCAGCAGCGGGTGTCGATCGGCCGGGCATTAATCAATAATCCGGCCCTCATGCTGGCTGATGAGCCTACCGGTAATCTGGATAGTAAAAACAGTGCCGAAATAGTAAAGCTCTTAAAACTATCCAACCAAAAATATAATCAGACATTGATCATAATCACGCATGATGAGCGCATTGCTTTACAGGCCGATCGGGTTATATCCCTTGAGGATGGGCGTATCGTCAAAGACCAGGTGATGCGCAAATGAATATTATAAATAAGCTGACCCTTCGTCACTTGAAGCTAAACAAGCAACGTACTATCGTTACCATAATCGGGGTTGTATTGGCGGTTGCCATGCTGACCGCCGTGCCTGTTTTTGTAGCCTCTTTCTTGGATATGATGCAGAGAAGTGTTATTGCCGATACCGGCAACTGGCACGTGCTGTATAGTGATGTACCCAGACAAAACATTGATATCGTGGTTAATGATGAAAATACCGCATCCGCGGCACTTAGCCAGGATATGGGATATGCCCGGCTGGATGGGTCGAGAAATGAGGATAAACCCTATCTTTTCCTAAAATCTTTTGATGAGCAGGGGTTTGCCACTTATAACCTAAAACTGCTCGAAGGACGTTTCCCCCAAAAATCCAGTGATATTGTCATATCTTCGAGCATCGCTGAAAATGGCGGGGTTGTATATAGGATTGGAGACACCATAAAACTGGAGATTGGGCAGCGACACCTGGAGCAAGGCGGCAATGACCTCTTGCTGGGACAGGATCACAGTTATGTGGAACAGAGCGCAGATACAACCGGTGAAAGATTTATTCCTGAATATACTCGAGAATATACGGTGACAGGGATTATAAGCCCACCCAGCTTTGAGCAGTATTGGGCGCCAGGTTATACAGTCATACCATTTCTTGATAAGAATGAATTGGCCGCAGGGGCAACTGTCAATATATCGACGGCCTGGCAGAATGTGAACAAAGAGGCCAATATACACGCCAATGAGCTGGCCGAAGACATGGAGATTTCCAGTGATAAGGTAAGCTATAATCGAGCTCTGTTGCGCTATTACGGAATCATTGACGATAATCTGCTCTCCACCCTATATAGCCTGGCGGCATTCATGATTGTCCTTATTATTATTGGATCGGTGGCCTTGATATATAATTCCTTCGCCATTTCCATATCCGAGCGGAGCCGTCATCTGGGTATGCTGGCCAGTGTGGGCGCGACCACCAGGCAAAAACGAAACTCGGTATTTTTTGAAGGTCTGGTAGTGGGAATTATCGGCATCCCTTTAGGTGTCTTTTTCGGAACATTGGGGATGGGGATAACCTTTGAATTGGTACAGCCTTTACTGACAGACGTATTCAAAGCTGACCTGGGCCTGGTAGTCTCTTCGGATGCGATTATAAGCGCTGTTTTACTGTCCATGTTGACCATCCTCATCTCGGCCTATATTCCGGCCCGGCGTGCATCCAGGATCTCGCCCATCGATGCCATACGGCAGACTCAGGATGTAAAGCTAACCGGCCGGACGGTGAAAACATCCAGGTTAACCCGGCTGATCTTTGGTTTTGAAGCGGAGTTGGGGCTGAAAAACCTAAAGCGCCATAGACGTCGCTATAAAGTGACTATCTTCTCGCTGGTGATCAGCATTGTCCTGTTCCTATCTGTTTCATCCCTGTCCATGCTAGCGCAACAATCAGCCGAATTGGCGGCCGGCAGCATACCTTATGATGTTAGCGTGTTTGTTACTTCTTCGGCTACAGCCCAGGAGAAAATGGATTTTTACAGAGTCATCACCAGGATGGAACATGTAGATTATGCCGTTATTGAGCAGAGTATGGAAGCTGAAGCTGTTGTGAGCGGCGATTTAATGGCGGCCGCTACGAATCCTAATGCGCAGTCGGGCAAGCAAGAGCAAACTCTCCAGCCATTTTCAATGCAATTTCAGATAAAGGCTATTGATGACGCGGCTCTAAATAGATATGCCCAGGAAACTGGGATGGACGTGACGTGCTTAAAAGACACCAGGAATCCCGGCGGCATACTGTTTAACACGGTGACAATCAGATCGGCGGATAATAAATACACGCGTATGAACCGCTTTAATATCGAGGCAGGGGAGAGTCTCCAATTTATTCATAAGATTAACGGTGAGCCCGGTGATTATGGTACTGAGCTGCAGATTATTGCCGTAGCAGACAAGACTCCGATGGGGGGGACCAGTCTGATGGATCCCGACGAAGCGATTTTATTCGTATCAGCGGAAGTGTATGCCGCCATGCAAGCGAAGTTGCCCGAAGTTATTGATAATACCAATGTCCATATGCTTATTAGAAGTTCCGATCCTAGCAGTCTGGTGGAAGACATTAAAGAATTCCAACAGCAAACCTCAATTGCCAACCTGATTATTAATGATGTGGCTGCGGCCAACAAACGAAATTCACAGGTTAATACCTTCATCAACGTGTTTTTCTACGGCTTTGTTTTACTTATGGCGGCTATCTGCGGGGCCAATATTTTGAACACTATCTCCACCAGCGTATTGCTCCGGCGGCGGGAATTTGCTGTACTAAAATCAGTTGGCATGACACCGGCGGGATTCAATAAAATGATCAGGTATGAGAGCTTGTTTTATGGGCTCAAGGCTCTGTTCTACGGGCTGCCCATTAGTTTTGCCATGATGTATTATTTCATATACCGGTCTATCAGCAATTCATTTACATTGGCTTTTGTTATTCCCTGGGGCAGCGTAATCGTGGCCATAATTGCGATTTTGGCCATGGTTAGTCTGACAATGCTGTATGCCGGTTCCAAGATAAAAACAGAGAACATTATTGATGTATTGAAGAACGAAAGCATATAGAGAATAAGGCAGCCTTGAGAATTTTGGATTTGGATCAATTTCAAATCTTGGAATTCTTGATACAATTAGATTGTCTTAATAGAGCCAACAATACTTGGAAAGAAGGGAGAAAATATGTCCACATTCAACGAAATCAAGAAAGATCGATTTCCGACATTGGAACAATATGTTCCGATCGTGGCGCGTGTTCACGGAGAACATCACCCGGAATTTCATGAGGTCCGTAAAATATTTGATGCAATTAACAAGAAGATAAAAGAAGCGGGGTCGGAAAGACCTGAATTAAGCGAGGAATTTTCCAAGTTACGGGCAATTACCGATAACTACAAGGTTCCAGGTGATGCCTGTGAAGCCTATGAAGCGGTGTACAACATGTTAGCTGAAGTAGATAAAGCCTACCAAGACTAACCCGTAACCATGTGGCTTTATATCATAATTGGTCTTATCTTCATTGGCTTGGGATTGGCAGTTGGTAAATTCAAATGGTATTTCCTGATTGCAGGATATAACACCATGTCAGAAAGGAAAAGAGCCAGTGTCGATATCGAGGGCGTTGCCCGACTGATGGCTGCGTATGCTTATACTAATGGCGGCTTCTTAATCATGATGGGTGTGCTGCATGCTTTGGGGTTAAGAATGGTCATTCTTCCAGCCCTGATTTTCTATATCATCTCAACGATTTGCTTATTTGTTAAGATAAAGAAATATGATTGAATATTTATGCTTTTTGTTATCGGACAGGCGAACATAGTAATCGGACATTCATGAAGCTTAATTCATAGGGGGAGATTTGAGAGAAATGAATATTAGTATCCGTAGATATAATACTATGGATCTTCCTTCAATGATCCGCATTTGGAATGAAATCGTAGAAGAGGGAAATGCGTTTCCCCAGGATGAGTGTTTAACAGAGGCAACGGGTCAGGCGTTCTTCGATGAACAAACGTATTGTGCTGTTGCCGAAGACTGTGAAAGCAAGATAATAAGAGGTTTATATATTCTTCACCCCAATAATGTGGGAAGATGCGGACATATCTGTAACGCCAGTTACGCAGTCAGCTCCGCAAGCAGGGGATTGCATATCGGGGAGAAGTTGGTGCTGGACAGTCTGGTTCAGGCCAAACGGCATGGCTTCGCCATCCTGCAGTTTAATGCCGTAGTTGCCGGGAACGATCCAGCACGTCATTTATATGAACGACTTGGATTCCAACAGCTTGGCACTATTCCCGGTGGCTTTCGCATGGGAGATGGCCATTTTGAAGATATTTGTCCTTACTATATCGTTCTGTAACCAAAGCGGAATATACTATATAAACCGTATCGTAAACGGATACTGGTAGGTTTCTCCGTTGCTGGCCTTTATAGCAGCTACCACGACCAGCACAAAATCAGCGATAATAACGGCGGCCAGCAAAGCGCCGAGCAAAACTGCTACAGGTATAAGTAACACGGTTAGGGCAGTTATGATAATTGCCGCCATCAGAACCAGACCGTAAATAATCACTGATATTTGGAAATTAAGCGACTGTTTGCCGTGCTCATCGACCAGCGGGTATTGATCCTTTTTCAGCAGCCAAATGATCAGCGGTCCCAAGATATTGCCGAAAGGAATTCCCACAAAAGCCGTCAGTGCCGCCAAGTGGCAACCCATGGCCCAGTTCCGGGCTAGTTGATTATCATCCATCTTGAAGTCCTCCTTCTCATCTTCATAAGCAAGAGGCATTGCCGTTCTACCTCTTCCTGCATACCTATAGTATAAAGCATATGAGAAGCTAGGGGGTAGTGTTCTCCAGCATGCTGCCCCGATGGCTAATCTCGGTACACCAGACTATTCACCCTCACAAGTGCAGTTGGAACAAGCACCCCTGTTCATAGGCTCCTGGCAATTCATTTCGCCGCACGACGAGGAGCAATTGGTCAGACTTTGTCCGGCTGGTGTACTCCTGGTATAACCAGTGATAAAGACCATCCCGAACAATACACAGAATACAATAGTAAACAACAGGAAATGGTTGATTTTTGCCATCGGACGCACCTCCTTATATGATTCATGTTTTTGCAGGCGTTGGTTTATTCTTGAGTTTGCCTCTTATCAGAGCAGTCATAATGAGAACCACCGGTAATCCCAGACTAAGAATGGTGCAGATCTGGGCCCAAGGGTAAGCCAAAAAATGAATGTAATTATTGTGATCATTGGCCATCAAAAACGTGGCCAAGAACATGGCAATTGCCAATAAGAGTATAATAATTTGCCGGTTTTTCAGCATTCCGCTGGACTGCTGAAAACTTTGCACCGAGCAATAGTACATGGTGGCAGATTGGACGAAGGTCGTAAATGTAAAGAAGCTGACCATAATTAGCTCGTAGCGAGGCAGATACCGCGTCAATTGGGCACAACGTACCTGCTGCATACATACCACTACGTATTGCTGCATGGCTCCGGAACCGATGACCCCTAACTCCATAATGGGCCAAATTAAAATCAGGATGCCTGACAACACCATGGCCCAAAATGAAATCACAAAGGTTTTATCCTTGTTGTTGAGTAACGGGTAGATCATGCCAATTCCCAGAATAGCCATGGCCAGGTCGCCAAAGATATATATGCTGTTGGCAATATTGGCAGAAAGACCGCGATCCAGGACAGGAAGCAGATTTATCAGGTCGAAATCGCCCCAGGTACCAAAAATCATGGTGATATTGATAAGCAAACACCCTAAGAGTCCAAATAGTGAAAATCGGACGATATTCTCTATCCCCACGAACACCCCATACATACATAGGAGGGTGTAAACGAAGCAGATCAACCAAAACGGAGTTTCGACCAGGAAATACTCTTTGAGATGCATGGTCATAACATTGGCAGAAGCCCCAAAGGCCAAAATAAAAAACAGCGCCAGAACTATACCTGTTAATTTGCCCAGCCATTTGCCCACAACTTCTTCGGAGATTTGAACTATAGTTTTTTCCGGAAACCTGGAGTGTAGGTAGACCATTGCCAGAATAATTGCTGTTCCGAGCAGAAATCCGATGGACATGGATGTCCAGGCATCACTGCCAACGGAGCGAGCTGTTACTCCGGCGGTGATGCCGATAGCCTTGGCGAAAAGCAGGTTGGGAATCAGCAGAAAATATTGAAATCTGCTGATTTTAACCTTAGTCATCAATTACGGAACTCCTCCTATAATTACGTAAAGGAATCTGATTCAAGGTACTGGATTTAATTTCGATGTCGGCAGCAACACTTATCTCAACATCTGGAAATATCTGAACCCAACGGTCTTTAAGGCCTTGGTTCCATTCCTTCTTATGTTGACTATGGACAACCTTACCAAATCCCAATACATCACTTTTATAAACATTCAGAACTTTGTCCAAACCAAGGTCGATTTCCTCAATGATTTGCTGCTCCGCCAGGAATTCCATCTGATGTTTAAAATCATTTATTGATAAATCACTGGTGGTGTCCTCTTCCGCAATGTGTCCTGTCCCGGTAATCTGGATACTAAATGACGGGGTTTGCTGATCGAGTTGAGAGTCGATCTTTGCTTTGACAGCGACTATTTCGACTGCCACCGATTCGGAACTGTCTGATGGGTGTGGCACCGAGATCACCATGTTGGGATTTTCACTCAGAAACCAGGCCAGGCCGCGAGTTTCATCCTCAGACAGATAACCCAGCATCCTCCTCTGGTCGAAAACGGCCATCCCATCCATCTGTATTTGTTCCACGGTGTTTTCCTGTACTTTCGATAAACCAGCTTGGGTCGTTGCTTGTTCCAATGACAGCGAACCAATTAACAGATTGGTGGTGTCACTGGTGAAATCCCCGTAAACCTTTAGAAGATTGCTGTGAAAATCCAGGCCGGTAAACTGCTGATATCGAAACATATCCGCCAGCGATTGACCGGGAATGGATCCCATTCCGGCTTTGGCCTTCAAGAAATCGGTGGCGCTGCCTTTGGCGACTGCCATCCATGTTTTCATTCTCAGTTCATGGTTATGGCTAAAAAAGTCAATAACCGGGGTTATATCATCCCGAGCCAAGGATTCGCCAATTACAATCACGTTATTGTGAGCCCACATTATCCGTTGGGAGGAAATGCGGGCTAACTCCCTTATGGCCTCGAATATGGTTTTGCCTTCGGCGCTGGATATCCAAATCGTTTCCGGGCGGTTTATGCTGGAATCAGCGGATGAACCGCCTGCTTGGGGATTGGCTACTTGAACTGTAACCAAATAATGATCAGGATTGTTCGATGACTTATCGATTCCAACCGCCATGACCAATCCGAGCTCATTTATCTCCCTCATATCCCAACATCCACTCAGCAACGGCAAGCTAATCAGGAGTACATACAGGGCTATGGTTTTCATAATAACCGCCTTCTTCATCGAGGATCAGGCTTGGGCTTTAAATCTGGAGCCTGCCGGGGTTTATCTTTGGGGCGGGCAAACCAGGGCCGGGTTATCATCTGCCAGCGGGGAACTCTGACGAGAGTATCCTTTAGATCTTCTCTAATAAAGGGGCCTATTGGCGCATAAAAAGGTGTGCCAAAGGACCGTAACGACATCAGGTATATCGTGATTAATATGACCCCCCCGAGGTAACCAAAAAGTCCGAAGACAGCCGACGAGAAAAGCAAGGGAAACCGCAGCAAACGGATAGAATTGCTCATGCTGAATGAAGGAATGGCAAACGAGGCGATGGCTCCGATGGCAACCGCTATTACCAGGGCTGGTCCAACCAACCCGGCCATCACCGCTCCCTGGCCTATAACCAACGTTCCTATTATACTGACAGTCTGTCCCAAGGCCTTTGGCATCCTGAGACCTGCTTCAGTCATGATTTCGAATATGATTTCCATAACAAATGCTTCCATCGCAGCGGGAAAGGGAACCCCCATCCTTCCGGCCGCCACTTTTAGGGCCAGGGAAGTGGGCAGCATTTCCTGGTGAAATGAAGTCAACAGTACATATGCCGATGAGCTGGATATGGTTAGGAATATGGCGAAAAGTCTGATCCATCGCCAGAAGGTGCCGATAATATACCTTGCGTAATAGTCGCCGGGTACCTGGATGAAACTCCAGAAAGTAGCTGGCACAATGATCTGAAAGGGTGCGTTGTCGACCAGGATCACTATTCTACCTTCTAAAAGCGCGGCTGCGCCGCGGTCTGGCCTTTCGGTATGTTCAGTCTGCGGGAATATCGAAAAAGGTGAGTCCTGAATATACTCTTCAACAGCCGAAGAATTGCTGATCCCATCTGTTTTGATTCTTCCCAGTCGGGTCCTCACCTCATTTAAAAGCGATTCGCTAACCAGGTCCTCTATATATGCTATGACGACATCCGTCTTGCTTCTGTCACCGATTTTAAAACCTTCGAAGCGAAGATTGTAATCCCGGATCCGCCGGCGAATCAAGCCCATATTGGACATTATATCTTCCAAGAAACAGTCTTTCGGGCCCCGGGATTCCACCTCTGTAGTGGGTTCGGAGATGGAACGTTGTTTCCAGCCTCGATTGGCCAGTATCAAGGCAGTATCGGATTGGTCCATAAAAAGAACCGAGTCTCCAGATACGATATGATCACAGATATCTGCCCAAAGTTTACTCGGGGTGACATCGGCTATTGATAAGCCGTATTTCATTAAAGCGGACACTTTATCGGATTGGTTCTGCTGGGCATCTTGAGCCAGTGCCGGAGCCGGGGTGGTTAATGGCGCGATTATTGAGTCTTCCAGCTCGGTTGTATTGGCCAGGCCTTTGACGTAGACAATAAGAGCTTGACAATTATCAAGAGACGGAATCGTCAAGTGCCGGTAACTTATGTCCGGACCTTGGCCAATGGTGTTGATCAGATCCTGTTTATCCTTATCAAGAATACCGGATATATTGCCAGTTGCACCCACACTTATTCACCAGCCAAATTAAAAAATCACGCTTTCCCTAGTATTTGATGGAAGGTAATCTAATATTCTGCTTGTACAGCCTGTATGGGCAGTGATTTACTTCTGGACAAGGATTCACTTCCTGGAGGCAGACAATAATCCTCCAATTATTTACTTTATTACTGCACGTCTCCGGATTATGATGTTATGGAATGGCCTTCGCCAACTAGGAGAATTCTAATGAGGAGGAGCGTGTGTTTATGAGTGATAGAAAGGCCAAGAAGATACCACCATCGGTAGATGAATGGTTAAAAGAAGCCAAAGCCCATCCGATAGCGGCCCAGCAAGGGATGTTTTTAGTCCATAATGGTGTGGTGCGGGAGACTCCCAAGGCCCAGGTGCGTCAAGGCATTGATGATGGTTCCACGGTAAAGGGGATGGAATTTGGCTACGATGCCGCCAAAGTCGACGCGGTGATTGCGGAAACCTATGCTATGGAGGGTATTTTCTACGTCAGGGTATGGCTTAATGAAGGGCATTTGGAGGTTGGCGATGATATCATGTATGTATTGATCGGCGGCGACATCAGGCCCCACGTGATCGATGCCCTGCAATTCCTGGTGGGAAAGATCAAGAACGAATGTGTTACCGAGATTGAGCAAAAATAATAAACAAAAAACAGAAACCCAGTTAGGCCGGGTTTCTGTCTTGCTCCTTAAATAATGATGGCGGGGGATGAGTTACCCCAGCCTCATCGTATTCGGAATCGTTACTGCATTTGCTGCTGCATGGTAGAAAAGCTCTGCTGAATCCGGGTAAGTTCTTCCTGGGGAGCTGCGGCCACCTTATACCAGCCCTTCTGGCTCATTAAATCAAAAATCTGTTTTTGATGGTCCAGGGTTTGATTGAGAAGGGTGCTGAAATGCTGCCTAACTTGGGGATTGGCACTTTCAATAACGCCACTGGTCAGCATGCTGGCGGCCAGTTTATGTTCATTCAAGATGATCCCCATCCATTCCATATCTTTAGACACTGTCATTCCTCCTTACTGCATTGTGGTGCGTCCGGACACCAGTGAAGCTGATTTCTGGATCACCTGCCGGTGCGGGCCGCTCATACTCTGAATGAGATTCTTGACCTGGGGATCGGTGCATTCGTTCATGGCGTGATTGCATGTCTTTTGGATCGACTCGAAGAGCTTGCTGGAATCCTCCAGATAGAGAAGTTCCCGGGTGGAAAGCTGATTCACTCCAAACCTACCTCCTTTAATAAAATCTAGTACTAGGATGTACACTAATTTCGGCCATTATTCTAAAATTGGATTACGGAAGATCTGGAGGATTATTTAAGCGGTCTGCAGTCTTTAATATTCCCGGCAGCGGGACTTAGGAATCAACAACCTTAGAATAAAGCGATATATTTAGACCTCTGCCAGGATAAAAATCATGTCCATACGACTTCTCCAATATGCAAGTAAGCCCGGTATTATGCGCTTGTCATGGCCCCTTATAATACTGTATACATTCAACAATGTACAATAAATTAAGTTATACTTTTATGTGATTATTCGACTTTTGAGGAGGCAATCAAATGACATCATCGACCTACAATCCCTACGAGAACGCCCAGGCCCAATTCGACCGGGTAGCAGAAATTATCGGACTCGATTATGCTACCAGACAACTGCTGCGCCAACCCATGAAGGAATACCATTTCACCATCCCGGTAAGAATGGACGATGGCAGTACCCGCATTTTCAATGGGTATCGGGTGAAGCATAATGACGCCCGCGGCCCGGCCAAAGGCGGAATCCGCTTTCATCCCGAGGAGACCGTAGACACCGTCCGGGCTCTAGCCATGTGGATGACCTGGAAATGCGCTGTTGTTGACATCCCGCTGGGTGGCGGCAAGGGCGGCGTTATCTGCAATCCCCGCGATCTATCCGAAGGAGAACAGGAAAGACTATGCCGCGGTTGGGTTCGCCAGGTGGCTCAGGATGTAGGTCCGGTAATAGATGTACCCGCTCCGGATGTTATGACCAATGCCAAACATATGCTGTGGATGTTGGACGAGTTTGAAACCATCCACGGGGGAAGATATCCTGGCTTTATTACCGGCAAACCGGTGGAGATGGGTGGTTCCCTGGGCAGGACGGAAGCTACCGGGTATGGAGTCGTATACACCATCCGCGAAGCCCTGGAAGGAATGGGGATCGATATCAAGAACACCAGTGCCAGCATTCAGGGCTGCGGCAATGTGGCCCAGTACGCGGCTCAGCTGTATCAGGAATTGGGCGGCAACATCGTAGCGATTTCCTGTTGGGACCATGCCGACCAGATGGCCTATTCATACACCAATGACGACGGCTTGGACGCTCGGGAGTTGCCTAACATCACCGATCCTTACGGGAGCATCGATAAAGGCAAGGCTTTGGATCTGGGATGCAAGGTGCAGCCCTGTGATGCTTGGATCGAGCAGGATGTAGATATTTTGATCCCGGCCGCCATGGAGAATCAAATAAACCTGAACAATGTGGGCAAAATCAGTAAGAAGGTCAAGATAATCGCAGAGGGTGCCAACGGGCCGATCAATACCCAAGCGGATGAGATTATCCGCAATAGCGGTATTTTTGTAATACCAGACTTCCTGGCTAATGCCGGCGGCGTTACCTGCAGCTACTTCGAACAGGTGCAGTCCAATGCCAACTACTATTGGGAAAAGGACGAGGTGCTGGAGAAGCTGGACCAAAAGATGACCTCCGCTTTCCGGGCGGTACGCGATATCGCACAGCGCCACAACATTTACACCCGTGATGCAGCCTATGTGATTTCCATCAACCGGGTAGCCCACGCTGCCAAAATGCGGGGCTGGGTATAAGAATACTGTCTATTACCAGGACGTGTCGTAAGGCACACAGGTGAGCATATGGATGAGCACGATTTGGGCGCTGAATACAATCTGGCCAGCCTCAGAGAGAGGGCCAAGGAACTCAATTGCCTGTACCAGGTCGATGAGATCCTTAACAACGAACGTCTGTCCCTGCCGGAGATATTCCAGCAGATAACGTTGGTGATGCCCTCGGGCTGGCAGTTCCCGGATGTTTGCCGGGCCATGATCACCTATGAGAATTATGGTTACAGCACACCCGGGTATGTAAGTTCGCCGTGGTCGCTGACCGCTCCCATTAAGGTGGGCGGGAA
>JAXDBN010000095.1:0-8413 GCA_034678805.1 Syntrophomonadaceae bacterium | reverse complement strand
GCCGCCCCCATGGCCACGTAAAAATGAGCATTAGCAGGGAAAATTGCCTGGTCATCCTCTAGTTTAAGGGTTTCCTTAAATCTCTGGCGTAATTCGGACAGGAAAAACAGCGGCCCTCCCAGGAAAGCAATATTGCCGCTGATCGATTTTCCGCAAGCCAGACCGCTGATGGTCTGATTCACCACCGCCTGAAATACGGAGGCGGCAATATCTTCTTTACGGGCTCCTTCGTTTAACAATACCTGAATGTCGGTTTTGGCAAATACCCCGCAGCGTGCGGCCACCGGGTATATGGTTGAATGCTGTTTGGCCAATTCATTCAGGCCAATAGTGTCGATGCCCAAAAGGGTGGCCATCTGATCTATAAACGCCCCGGTACCGCCGGCGCAGATCCCATTCATGCGTTGGTCCAGGCCGTTGCGGAAAAAGGTGATTTTAGCATCTTCACCGCCAAGTTCGATGGCCACATCGGTTTCAGGGATGAGTCTCTCGATGGCATTGTTGCAGGCGATTACTTCCTGGATATGCTTTATATCCAGCCATGAGGAAATAGAGATGCCGGCCGACCCAGTAACCATAACCGTCAACGGGTGGTTGCGCACCTTTTTATAAGCATCCTGAAGTAATCCGGTGGTGTGCAGCCTGGTATCGGCATAATGGCGCCGATAATCTGAATAGACGATCGCCCCGTTATCGTCAACGATAACTAATTTAACTGTAGTTGAACCTACATCAAGGCCCATCCGCAGGATATTGCTCACCGGTTCTCCTCCCCAGTGTGTCTCCCCAAAATTTAAACACTGTTTGAAAAGTTTATAGATTTATGGTAATCTACTGGCAGTGACATGTCAACGGCACATTTTGGGCGAAGGTTATACTACTCTATGAGCTTAACATACTTTTAAGACAAAAGGAGCCGATAAAATGCAAAGCCCCGCTGGCCTGACCACCAAACAAAAGATTATCCAGGCTACCATGAGCATTATAGCCGAAGAAGGCCTTGAAAAAACCACGGTTAGAAAAATCGCCGCCCGGGCCGGAGTAAATGTGGCAGCAGTCAAATATCATTTCGGCGGCAAGGACGCGGTTATAAACGAATCATTCGCAGCCGTAACCAAGGAATTGAAAAATTCCTTTCGCTTCTTAAGGGATGGTGGCGGTCAGGATATTCCTAACTTATCTATGTTTATTACCGAATACACCGATATTATGTTTAAATACCCCGATGTAATCAAGAACGCCATCGACCTGGTCATTCACCGCCGGGTGTTTGAGGTTCAGGTTGACTATCTGACATTCCTTCGGACCGAAGGAATTGATCTGATGAAAGCTACAATCAGCCGGATCAGGCCGGACCTTGACCAACTCCAGGTGCACCTTAAGGCCTTGCAGCTGGTCAGCGAGTTAACCTACCCTTTCCTGCTAGGTGATTTAATACGGGAACTGTTAGGGATTGACCTGCAGAATTCCGAGACCAGAAGCCAGTACAACGGCATGGTTCTGTTAAGCACTTGTTACCCGGCTGATACTCAGACTTCATGAACCCTTAGACTGTGAAAAAGGCAGGATTAGCCAGAATTGCCCGGTTGTTCGGGTTGTTAGGTCAGCCCCGTTTTTTTATAATGAAGCTGGATTACGATCAAGAATTATGATGAAATTGGACCCGGTGTTCTATTTTGATGGTGGAGGTAGTGGCCATATGAACAAAAACCGATTGTTTCCTGTACTGATCTTGCTAACCCTGCTGGCAGCAGGAGGCTACTGGGTGTATGTAAAATACTTCGCATTGCCAACTTCTGCTTTGCAGGCATCGGGAACCATAGAGGCTACTAGCGTTGATATTACCGCCAAGAACTCTGGTACCATAGCTGCTTTAGACTTCAAGGAAGGTGACTTGGTCAAAAAGGACCAGCCCCTGGTAGTGTTGACCCGTAGTGATCTGGCCGCTCAGCGGGAGAGGGATGCCATGGCGGTAGCGGCTGCCCAGGCCAACTTGAATGATTTGGTCTCGGGATCCCGGTCGCAGGAGATCAAAGCGTCCGCCGCGGCCGTAAATATTGCCCAAATTAACCGTGATAAGGCCCAAGCTGATTACCAGCGGGCCGAGCAATTGTCCCAGGCCGGGGCAATTTCCCAAGAGGAATTGGAATCGGCCAAGGTTAATCTTGACCTTAAACAGAACCAGCTGGATGCTGCTCAGGCCCAGATGGCCCTTTTACAGGAGGGCTCCCGTCCGGACAAAATCAATGCTGCTGAAGCGGAAGTAGAACGGAGCAAAGCAGTTCTGAAAGCGACCGATGCCATGCTTGAGGATTTATCGATAAAATGCCCCTTGGATGGGACCGTGCTTAGCCGCAACTATGAAGTGGGGGAATATGCTGCGGCCGGTTCCTCGTTGGCTACCATCGCCGACCTGCAAAACCTTACTATCAAGGTCTACATCCCCACTGATGATCTGCCCGCCATTAAATTAGGCCAGACGGTCCATTTTACTGTTACCGGCAGTCAGACCCAGTTTGAGGGTAAGGTGAATCACATTGCTTCCCAAGGTGAATTTACTCCCAAAAGCATTCAAACCAAACAAGAAAGAGCTAATGTGGTCTTTGCAGTAAAAATAGTCGTAGCCAACCCGGATGCCGTCTTGAAACCGGGCATGCCGGCCGACGTGGTTTTTGACCGGAGTTAGGTATGATTAAGACAAATGGATTGGTTAAATCCTTTGGACCAGTCAAGGCCATAAACGATGTCTCGGTGCAGATAAATGAGGGTGATATTTTCGGTCTGGTCGGACCCGACGGAGCCGGCAAAACCACCTTGCTGCGCATAATATGCGGATTGATTAATCCTGACCGGGGCGAAGTCAGCCTGGCCGGGTACCCAATCCGGGAGATGGATAAAGTACGGGATAAACTGGGATACATGCCGCAGAAATTTAGTCTGTATGGAGACCTCTCGGTAATGGAGAACATTCAGTTCTTCGCTGCTATGTACAGCCTTCCCCGGGCAATTGTGACCGAACGGGCCGACGAAATACTTTCCATCACCAATATGGCCGCCTTTAAACAGCGCCTGGCCGATAATCTGTCCGGGGGTATGAAACAGAAGCTGGCTTTGACCTGCGCATTGATTACCCGCCCCCAGATTTTGATCCTGGATGAACCAACTTATGGTGTTGATCCCGAATCCCGCAAAGAATTTTGGAGGATCCTGTATGGTTTGAACCAGAAGGGGATTACCGTCATGGTTTCCACCGCTTACATGGATGAGGCTGAACTTTGCACCCGGGTTGCCTTCATTAATGAGGGGATCGTCCGGATTGTTGATTCCCCTGCGGGATTGCGCTCCTCTTTTACTCACCACCTGCTTGAGGTCAGGACCAACTGCCGGGATCCTCATCTTTTCTCCCAGATCCCCGGTTTGCTGGATGTATCTTTCTACGGTTATAAATACCAGGTTGTGACTGACGATGTTGACCAGGCTGCTGAGGCCGTCAATTCGCGTTTACAGGCCCGGGGATTATCACTGTTGTCCCTGCGGGAGGTTTCCCCATCAATGGAAGAAGTTTTTGTGATGCTGGCTGAAAAAGGGGCAGTTTAAATGGATTATGCTATCGAAACTCAAGAACTTACCCGGGTTTTCGGCAATTTTACCGCGGTTGACAAACTGACCTTACAGATCCAACCGGGTGAAGTATGCGGTTTCCTGGGGGCCAACGGCGCGGGCAAATCCACCGCCATCCGCATGCTCTGCGGCATCCTGCAGCCAACTTCGGGTACAGCTGTGGTGCTGGGTCATGATGTTATGAGGCAAACCGAACAGATCAAGAAACGCATCGGTTATATGTCCCAGAAGTTCAGTTTATATGAGGACCTTAGTGTGCTTGACAATCTATCGTTTTATGCCGGCATCTACAGCATCCCCAGGCAGGAACGGGCGGAGCGAATCGGGGAAATGCTGGAACTGGCCGATCTTGGTAACCGTGGCGATACTCTGGTAGCGGAACTTAGTGTCGGCTGGAAACAGCGGTTGGCATTATGCTGCGCCATAATTTCCCGCCCCGCCCTGGTTTTCTTGGATGAACCCACCAGCGGGGTCAGCCCCATCAGCCGGCGTCAGTTTTTCGACGTGATCCAGAATTTGTCCAACCAGGGAACCACGGTCATAGTTACCACCCATTTCATGGATGAAGCTGAACGCTGTGATCGCATAGCCTTCATGTCCGAGGGTAAACTGTTGGCTTATGATTCCCCCGACAACCTGAAGATGAATTTTATTCAGGGGCAAATGGCTGAAATCAATTTACCCAACCCTATGCAGCATATCAAGGAAATCGAAGCTCTGCCTTTTGTACGCGAAGCCTCGGTCTTCGGTTCCCATATTCACGTATTACTCGAACAAGCCGGGGATTTATCCCTATTAACCGAAGCGGTAGGAGAAGCTCAGCCTATTTCTCCCACCCTGGAGGACGTTTTCATAACCCTGGCCAAAAAAAGAGAACAGGGAGTGATGGCAGAATGAGCAGGATTCTAGCCGTAATGAAAAAAGAGGTTTTGCAGATGTCCCGGGACCGGATGACCCTGGCCCTTATATTCATGATACCCCTGATCCAGATCCTTTTGTTCGGTTATGCCATTCAGACTGAGGTTAAACATATCTCCACGGTGATATTCGACCAGTCGCTTTCCCCGGAGAGCCGGGACATGACCAATGCATTTACCGCTTCGGGATATTTTAATGTCAATTACAGTGCAGCCAGCTATGAGGAAGCTACTGAGAAAATTGACAGCGGCCAGGCCCGGGTGGGGATAATCTTTCCGCCTGATTTTGCCGAAAATGTCAGACGGGGCAGCACTGCTTCTATACAAGTGATTGTCGACGCCAGCGATAATATGGTGGCCAACCAGGCGATTGCCATCGCCAACTCCATCGGTTTGATCAAGTCCCAGCAGGTGCTGGCCAGTAAAGTCCATCTGGCCAGTCTTCCTTACGATGTCCGGGTGCGTCCCTGGTACAACCCGGACGGGATTACGGCTTACTACATGGTACCAGCCATATTGGGCATAATTGTCACCCTGACCATGATGATACTGACCGCAGTGGCCATTGTCCGCGAACGGGAGCGGGGCACACTCGAACAGCTTATGGTTACCCCCATTAGGTCGTACGAGATGATGATTGGCAAAATTGCTCCCTATGTGGTATTAGGATACATTCAGATCACCGTGGCTCTGCTGGTAGGGGTCCTGGTATTCGGGGTGCCCATCCGGGGAAGCCTGCTGCAGCTTTACAGCTTGACCCTGTTTTTCATAACCGCGTCATTGGGGCTGGGACTGATGATTTCCAATATCGCCAAGAACCAGATGCAAGCTTTTCAGCTGGCATTTTTTGTAATGCTCCCCAGCATCATGTTGTCAGGCTTTTTGTTTCCTCGTGATGCCATGCCCCGAGTGATTTACTACATCAGTGCGGTTATCCCCTTAACCTATTATCTGGATGTAATCCGGGGGATAATTCTCAAAGGTATTGGTTACCAGTATCTGATGGGGCAGGTGGCAGTACTGTTGGTATTTTCGGTTATTTTCCTGACGATCAGTATTATCAAATTCAAAAAGAAAATTGCCTGAGAGCGGCAAAAAAGGCTTATAACTGCGTTAATATGGTCGAGCCATTCAATCGGCGTACTTCTGTGTACGCCTCAATCATGGCTCAACCGATTGCCTTGTTCTAAGCCTTTTTTGCCCGCTCTGCCAGTTCTAAAGTTCTAATAGCTGTGTTAATACAGACAAGTTATTCAGTCGATGTACTTCGGTGTAGGCTTCAATCATGGCACAACCTATTGCCTTGTTCCAAGCCTCTTTTGCCCGCTCTGCCAGTTCCAAAGTTATTATAGCTGGGTTAGTACGGATGAGTACTTCAGTCGGCGTACTTCTGTGTACGCCTCAATCATGGCTCAACCTATTGCCTTGTTCTAAGCCTTTTTTGCCCGCTCTACCCAGTTCTAAAGTTCTCATAACTGCGTTAAAACGGGAGGCCCATTCAATCGATGTACCTTTTGTACATTTCAGTCATGGACCTCCCGATTACCTTGTTCCACACCTTTTTTACCCGCTTTGATCAGAACGCTTTGATTTCAATGCAAATGGATTCTAATTTGGTACGGGCAGATCTCATTACCACCATGGTTATGAGCTGCACTATTCAGATGGTATAATTACCTCAGTAACTACTATTAGCCATTGGATTTGTTAGAAAGGATGGTGTTAATGGTGGGATTCAAGGATAAATTGGACAGGATGGTAGATGCCGCCAAAGACGTTGTGGAGGAAGCCAAGGAAAAGGGAATGGAATTGAAAGACACTCTAGCCGAAAAAACAGAGGATTTAGCGGAGTCAGCAGCCCATAAAACGGCCGGCTTAATGGAAGAAGCCAAAGAAAAAGCGGGGGAACTGAAGGAGACGGCCGGGGACAAAGCGCAGGTGTTGATGGGGGCGGCAAAAGAGAAAGCCCAGGACCTGAAAGAAACGGCAGAGATACAGGCTCTGATAATGAAAGACGCCGCCAGGGACAAGGCTGAAGACTTAAAAGAGACAGCTGAGATCCAGGCCCTGTACATGCAGGACAGCGCCAGGGAGAAGGCCGGAGAACTTAAGCAAACCGTCAGTGAAAAAACACAGGTGTTAATGGGGGCGGCGAAAGAAAAAGCCCAGGACCTGAAAGAAACGGCAGAGATACAGGCTTTGATAATGAAAGATGCCGCCAGGGACAAAGCTGAAGACTTAAAAGAAACAGCTGAGATACAGGCGCTTTATATGAAAGACGGCGCCAGGGAGAAATTAGAAGACCTGAAGGAAGCCGCCGGGGAAAAAGTGCAGCAACTTAAGGATAAAGCCAGTGACCTGAAGGATAAGCAATAGGCTCCACGAGAACTTACGTCAGGGAATCTCAATCTGAAATATTGTATTGTGAGTAGTTGGGTGGTTCCTCCGGGTGAATGCCGAATAAGAATGACCGGAGAGCATATGATTAATTATTAAATCATACGATAATAAAAGGAGCAGAATTATGATTAACTTGACTGAACACCTTATTTTCGTAGATGGCCCCAACAAAGGAAAATTCCCTTTCTGTAACGGCTTGCTCATAAATGACAAGGTAAGAGCCCTTATAGATACCGATATGGCGCTAGAAGACATCGAGCAGTTGGCGGCCGGGGGTATGGATCTAATTATTAATTCTCATTACCATGAAGACCATGTCCTGCATAACCAGAAGTTTACCAATGCCCCGGTTTATGCCCATCCCCTGGATGTTCCCGGCTATGCCCTGGAAGGTTACCTTGAGATGTATGGATTCGTAGGTGAAGACCGCGAGACCGGCCTGGAATTTATCCGGTCCTTTGGCTGGCAGCCATCACCGGTTCACCGGGAGCTGCAGGATGGCCAGATCCTGGACTTCGGCCATGTAGCCTTGCAGGTTATCCATACTCCCGGTCATACCCCCGGCCATTGCGCTTTCTTTGACCGGGAAAGCGGGATCCTGTTTGCCGGGGATATAGATCTGACCTCGTTTGGACCGTGGTATGGGAGTGCTTGCAGTAATATCGACGATTTTATTGAATCGATCAAGAAGTGTATGGAGCTTGATCCCAGACTGATAATATCGTCGCATCGCCTGCTGGTTACTGAGGATATACAAGCTGAATTGCAAAAATACCTGGATATAATATATAGAAGGGAACAGGATGTTCTAAAAGCCTTGCAGACACCCATGAACCTGGAACAATTAACCGATCTGCAAATATTCTACGGTCAAAAGGCCAAGTTTGACGCTCTGCTGCGTTTCTTCGAAAAAATGGCCATTACCAAGCATCTAGAGAGACTCATGCGGCTGAAGCAAGTAGGAATTAACGGCTCCGATTACTACCTGCTGTAACCTAACGAAATAAATGATGCCATTCTGAGAATGAGGGATTATTATTGGCAGCTGATAGGCCCTTCAAAAAATTTTGGAGCGATATTGCACCCTACGGGGGACGCATTGCTTTGGAAGGCGGCCAGGCTGGCAAATCCCTGCTGTCCTGGAATGGCAGTTTTTCGTTAGGGGGCCAGCTGGAAAAACGGAGCAGCCATGAAACCACCGTAGAACTCAGCGGAAAAGTAACCGCAGAATTTAACGGCGATACTGCGAGCTGGATTGAATTAGAGACGGCCTGGAACTACCCGCCTTCAGTCGCAGAAATATTCCTGGTGGGCAGCCGGCCGTTGCCTCGCGTTGATATCACGGCTATTTGCCGTCATCCTCTCCGCTCAGAATTCCTGCTGGCTGCAACCGGGGACGCCAAGCTCCTATGGCTGGAGGCTGATCTGCAGGCTGATCTTAAGATAGCAGCCGAGGTGGATTTGCCGGCACCGGT
>JAXDBN010000094.1:0-15941 GCA_034678805.1 Syntrophomonadaceae bacterium | reverse complement strand
CAGACCCTTTACCTGGAATTGCAGTTCCATGATTACACCACCAGCGTGGGGGCAATGTCTTCCCCTTACCGGGTGGCGCCCGGATGGCTTTATCATCCCTATCGTACCGCGGGCATCATCGTCATGGCCGTGGGCCTGCTGATTTATATTGTCCTGCCCCGGCGTAAAAAACAGCCCGGGGAAGTGGCTTATTCCAGCGGCAGCATGCTGGCCGGGGACCTGGCCGCAGTCATTATCCTGCTGCCCTTCTACGGACTGCCTTATCTAATCAATGGCGGCATTGTGCAGGCTCTGACCGGGCTATGGCCGGTTACCGCCCTGATGTGGTTTATGGCCCTGTTCGGGGTAGTGCTTCTGTACTATAACGCCTGGTATGCCTCCTACCGTATCGAACTGACTCCGGATGCCGTCTGTCTGGTCAGTTTCAAAGGGGTGCGGGAATGCCGCTTCAGCGATATGGCCGGGGTAAACCTGGTTTCTCTCAGAAATCCGAGCTGGTTCCGTAAGCTGAGCCTGGCCATGGCCGCCTTGTCACTGCTGGGCGGGGGGCGTTCCCCTCAACCGGCCGGCAGCGCCCTGCTGGTAGCTTCGGCAACCTATGGCGGCCTGGAGATCAGTTCCCGGAGCGGGGCCCGGCCGGTCTACATCTGGGTGACCAATCAGATGGGCGGGGTCATAATCAACAATATCGACCGGGTGATGGAGGCCATCGAGGCGGCCGGGGTGACTATCAACCAGGAGCCCCGCGAAATAGAAGGATTTACGATGTTCATGTAGTACTACTTCCGGGTGATAGCTCGGCGGGCATTTTGATGGGCGGGACGGGCCAAGCCGCGCCCATGGTTCCCACAGCAAGTAAAGACTAATTAAGGAGGTTGATAAGATGGTGATTGGGATAGTCATCGGGGGATTGGCAATTGTCCTGGCAGTATTTCTGGTAGTTATCTACAACGGACTGGTGCAATTACGACAGCGGGTGCAAAATGCCTGGGCCCAGGTGGATGTGCAATTGAAGCGACGCTATGATCTGATTCCCAATTTGGTCAATACCGTGAAGGGTTACGCCCAGCACGAGAAGGCCACCCTGGAGAGCGTGACCCAGGCCCGCAATATGGCTATGGCCGCTCAAAACATGAAGGACCAGGTTCAAGCCGAGAACATGCTGACCGGTGCGTTAAAATCCTTGTTGGCGGTAGCCGAAGCCTATCCGGAACTGAAGGCCAATACCAACTTCCTGCAGCTGCAGGGTGAGCTTTCCGATACCGAAAGCAAGATCGCCTTTGCGCGCCAGTTTTTCAATGATACTGTCCAGAAATTCAACACCAAGATCGAGGTTTTCCCCAACAACCTGGTGGCTGGGATGCTGGGATTTCAGATAGCCGATTATTTCAGCCTGCAGGGCGAAACCGAGGCCCGGCAGAGCGTCAAGGTCAATTTTTAAAGGAGCTTTCCGGATGGACACAAAGATTTATTTTCACTTGCATAAAGCCTTATGGCTGGGTTTGCTGCTGGGTTTGCTGCTGGCTCTGGTTACGGCCCCTGGAGCTGCCCAAGCCCGATCTCTCAGTATGCAGCAGGTCGTCGTCGACGCCGAAGTGCGGCCGGATGCCTCCATGCAGGTCACGGAGAGACTAACCATCAAATTTTCCGGGCAATGGAACGGTTTCTACATCAAGATACCCCAGGGCTACACCCCCATCACCGATGTCACGGTGCAGGAAAAAGGGCAGTCCTACAAGTTCAATCCCGGCACGGACTACGGACCTCCCGGCACCTACCTGGTCAAGACCGAAGGCAGCCAGGTGGTGATCGACTGGAGCATCTCCGCCCGGGATGAGGTGCGCACCTTTGATGTTTCCTACCGGGTCAACAAAGCAGTCAAGATTCATAATGATACCGCGGAACTATACCGTAAATTCATCGGTGAAAGCAATGGCAATAAAATTGCGGCGGTGCAGGTGAATCTGAAACTGCCGGCCGGGGCGGAAAAATACCGGCAGGGGGAAGACATCAGGATCTGGGGTCACGGGCCTTTAAACGGCGAGGTGGAATTCGCCGGGGCCGATAAGGTGGTGTGGAAAGTAACCGACCTGCCCGCCTACACCTTCGTGGAAGGCCGGGTGGTGATGCCCACCGCTCTGTTCGGCGGCATTCCGGCCTCATATCGCACCAGTCTGAATGCCCTGCCCGCCATCCTGGCCGAGGAAGAAGGCTGGGCTCAAAAAGCCAACCAGGAGCGGCTCCAAGCCCGCATGGAATTGGCAGGCGGAGCGGCCATTATCGGGGGCACCCTGGCTGGCCTGCTGCTGCTGTGGCGGCGCTTCGGGCGCCGCCACCCAACCGTTTTCGATGGCGATTACTATCGAGATCTGCCCGCCACCTACAGCCCGGCGGAATTAAGCGTGCTGTGGAATTATAAGAAGATGAAGGCCCAGGATCTGACTGCCACCATACTGGACCTGGCCCGGCGCCGCTTCATACGCCTGGATCAGGAGACTGTGGAGGTGCGACGGCTGCTGGGCTCCAAAGAGGTAGCCACCTACCGGGTCACCTTTTTGCCCCCACCCGATCCAGGCGCGGCCCGGAGAAGCCAGGATGCCGTCCTGCAGCCCCATGAACAGCAGCTGCTGGATTTCCTCCGCGATGAGGTGGGAGAGGGCCGGGAAAGCCTTCATTTGACCGATGTCGAGAGCTTTTCCAAGCAGAAGGCAACTGAGTTCTACGGCTTCTGGAAGGAATGGACCTCAGGTTTGATTGACCGGGGGGAAGGAAGCAAATTTTTTGACACCAGCGGCAATGTGACCCTGTTTACAGTCCTGGGCGGAGTAGGCCTTTTCATGCTGGGCGGTTTCCTGGCGCGCCAATCCGTAGTGCTAGGCATGTCCATGATAATTGCCGGGGCACTGCTGCTCTTTATTCCGCTGCGGTTCAAGCGGCGGTCGGCTTCCGGTCAGGAAGATTATGTGCGCTGGCAGGCTTTCAAGCGTTTCCTGCAGCATTTCTCAGAAATGCAGCGGCATGAGATACCCAGCCTGATTATCTGGGAGCATTACCTGGTGTATGCAGTCACCCTGGGAGTGGCCAAAGAAGTTATCAAACAGCTGGAAGTGGTTTTCCCCAATCTCCAGGACGGTGATTACCATTTTGGCTATGGCTGGATGACCTACGGTTCCTACCACGAGATGAACAACCTGTATGGATCGTTCGACAGTATCGGCGACTCCATAGAGCGGGCTTTTACTACCGCAGAAAAGGCAGTCAGCAAGTCATCTTCTGGTTCCGGCGGCGGGGGCGGATTCTCCGGCGGCGGAGGCGGCGGCGGGGGTGGTTCCAGTTATGGAGGCCGCTAGAATACAAGGACGCAATGGCCGCACCCGGCCCAGCCCATCCGCCATGATATGTCCCATACGGCCCGGCGGATAAATTTACAAAATTGGCTTAAGGCTTCGAGAACAGGAGGAAGGAAACATGATTTGCCCCCAATGTGGAGCAGACTCGGCCAAAAATATCAATTTCTGTACGGAATGCGGTTCGGCCCCGGTCACGGGGACAGTGACGCCAACGGACCATCCCGGGGCGATGGATGGCCGGGGGAACGGAAAGAGTAACCTGACCGGCTATTCCGACCGGATCAGCGACCCGGCCTTTGCCCGCTACCGGCGCCATTCAACGGTTTGGTCCTTCAGCTTCGCCGCCTTCCTGGCTTTAGCGGCTGTGATTGGGTTTTATATTTACGGGGAAACCAGTGCGGAGATGGATAATCCTGAGGCGTTGTATATAGGATTGGGTATCGGGGGCATGTTCCTGGCCATCGCTCTGTTCCAGTTCATCGGGCGCAGCCGCAGCATCGCCTGGGACGGGGTGGTGATCGACAAAAAGACCGAGAAAAAAAGGCGCCGGGAGAGATCCGGCAATGATGAACGCTGGATCAGTTACACCCGCTACACGGTGGTCATCCAGACCGACTCCGGCAAGACCTATGAAATCAACACCGACGATGACGACACCCAGTACAATTATTACCGGATCGGGGACAAGGTGCGCCATCACCAGGGCCTGAACTCCCTGGAGAAATACGATAAAACTGGGGACAGCATCATTTTCTGCAACGCCTGCTCCAGCCTCAACGACATCAATGATGACCGCTGCCACCGCTGTTCCTGCCCGCTGCTCAAGTAATAGCTCTGCGGGCAATGGTAGTTTGCTATCTTACAGGCAAGGGCACGGTTCTTTTACCTGTTAAATCCACTTCTCTCCCCACATTCCCGGCAAAAAATAAGACTTCCAATCGGAAGCCTTCATTTTATCACGGCATTCTTTTCTTTTTTGTTCCTTCTTCTTATCCTGGTGGGCACCGGCCCCATTCCTCAGGTAATGAGCATAACCCACGCCCAGGCTTTTAAAAGGGTTCTCTTTTTTAGTTTTCTTTTTCATGTTTATCATCTCCCCGCTTATTATCGCTCGCTTGCAACCCGATGTCTACAGGAATTCGGGCAGGTAGAAGTCTATGACTTGTAGATAAATATATAAAATACGCTGAAGGAGTTAAGATATATATTAAGAATTGTAGAAATAACAGTGACTGCAGGAAAAGGGGGAACCGAGATGGATGTACAGTGTTTGCGGGTCAAGCTTAAACCGGGGACCACCGATGAATTTATCGCCTATACCGAGGGCTTGAAGACCAAGATGGATCAGGTTCGCCGGGCTCTGCTCAATGAGACCATGGTAGTGGAGTCGATCTTCCTTGATCGTTGTGAAGACGGTGACTACATCATTTTCTATACCCGGGCGGAGAGCCTGCAGAAGGCCAATGCGTACCTGTCGACCTCGACAGATCCGATCGACCTGGAAGCCCAGGCCATAATCCAGCGCACCTGGGATCTCACCGCAGCCAAAGCCCTGCCGGTGCTGTTCGACGTTGACCGGATCGCTTCCATACAGGAATAAGCCGCTAACGTGAAGAAATCAGCTATATGCACATATCATCGGGGGAGCAGGCAAGGGGACGGTTCTGTTGCCTGCCTAACAGTTGCTACTGATAAGATGAGTCGTATTTTCAGGGGGGATCGCCATGCCAGCCTACGTTCTGATCGACATAGAAGTCCATGACCGGGATATGTATCTGCAATATATCGAGAAGGCCAGGCCTATCGTCGAGCGTCATGGCGGCGAATACATAATCAGGGGAGGGGAGATTACCCCTCTCTTTGGGGATTGGAATCCAGAGAGGATCATCCTGATACGGTTTCCTTCCCGCGAGAACATCAGCCAGTGCTTCGGCTCAGATGAATACCTGCAGGTGGCCGCGCTGAGGGAGGATTCCACCATCACCAGGTCGGTTATCCTGGATGGATATGAAGGATGAAGCCATGCAAAACATCGGTGAGTATACAACTGAAGATTTTCCATTAAGCCGGATAGCCACCATCGATATCGGTCAGGCCGGTTTAAAAAAGCATCACATCAAGGCCCTGATCGAGCTGGATGTGACCGAGGCGCGCCGTTTGATCCGGGAAAAAAGGAGACAATCGGAAAAGATCTCCTTTAACTCATGGCTGATCAAATGCATCGGTCTGGTCGTCGCCAACCACCCGCAGCTGCAGGCGGTAAGACAAGGCCGGCGAAAGCTGGTGCTGTTTAAAGACGTTGATATATCCATTGTCATCGAAAGGGAAATCGATGGCCAAAAAGTCCCGTTGCCCTACGTTATCCGCCGGGCCAATGAAAAAAGCATCGCTGCTATCGGTGAGGAAATAAGATCCGGGCAGCAGCAAACGATAAAGGGAGAAGATGATTACGTCCTGGGCGAAAGCCAGAACCGGTTTTTAATGAAAATGTATTACTGGCTGCCGGGGTTTATCCGCAGACTGGTCTGGAAACGGATCATCGGCAGTCCATTCCTGACCAAAGCCAATATGGGCACCGTCATGGTCACCTCGGTGGGCACGGTCGGCCGAATCAACGGGTGGGTGGTACCGGTAAGTGTGCACCCCCTTTGTTTTGCGGTGGGATCGATAATTAAAAAGCCCGGGGTGGTGAAGGACCGGGTAGAGATAAGGGAATACCTCTATGTTACGGTGCTGGTGGACCACGATGTGATCGACGGCGCCCCGGCGGTGCGGGCTCTCTCCCAGCTGACCCGGATGGCGGAGAGCGGCTGCGGATTGCAGGAAACGGTGTAAATAGGAGTGCTGATGGGGGATTGCCCCGGTGATTATGCCCTGGCTGGATGATCCGGCCAACGGTACAACGGGTATATACATCCGGCCGGCCGATATATAATTAGAGGTGAAGTTTTAGGAGAGGGGCATATAACGATGCAGATCAAGTTTGAGAAGATGGGTCCGGAACACCAGAAGTCGGTCATGGAAATACTAAATTATTATATCGAAACTAGTACGGCGGCCTTTCCCGCCACTACCCTGCCCGAACCATTCTTCGCCAAGTTGATGGAAAATACCGATGGGTATCCCGCTTATGTGGCGATAAATTCTGAAACATCCGAAGCAGCAGGGTTCTGCAAGTTGAGACCCTATAGTCCATTTTCAACCTTTAAAGCCACCGCGGTGATAAGTTATTTTATCTCACCAGGATATGTGGGGCAGAATATCGGGGGACAGTTTCTGGAAAGAGTATCGGCCGACGCCAAACAATTGGGGATAAAATATATCATTGCCGAGATATCGTCAGAGAACGAACCAAGCTTGAAATTTCACGCCAAGCACGGGTTTGTGAACTGTGGCGCGTTGAAAAACATTGGCTCCAAGTTTGGCCGTAATTTTGATGTGGTATTAATGCAAAAAGATTTGAAAGATTAAGCAGGCAACAGAACCGTCCCCCTGCCTGTAAATATCACTTTATGATAAGCTAAACGAACCCGGCACAGGCAACAGAACCGTCCCCTTGCCTGCTGGTGGAAGAAATATTTGCTGAGGTGCGATTGCAACATGATGGAATTTACTAAGAATACTTGACCTGAAACGGGATGGAAGCGATGTTAGCTGGTGGGACATTAACCATAGGTACAACTGCTGAAAAGGAAGCAATAGTCCTATCGATTAAGGACGAGGGTACGGAGCTCCCTAGTGAGCTGCTGGATAAACTAGGAACTCCTTTTCTCACTACCAAAGAAAATGGTACTGGTCTGGGACTGGCAGTCTGCTATAGTTAAAATCGCGGCTCACTGTTTTAACTCATGTTTAGCAAGTAGTTGATGACTCTGTAATACAAATAACCTGTTCGCCTTTGCTACCGGCAGAAGTACTGTACGAAAGAGGTGGACAAAATGATAGACAGCGAGACAAAGACTTTCCAGGAAATAAAATCCGCTGAAGTTCCAATATATAAGACCGCTATACTTTTATGGGTGTTACTAATAGTGATAATTATTGTGCAGGTCATAGTTCCTTTTTTCAACAAAGTAAATTTCCTGATAAATTCGTGGACTTTGCCTTAGTAACAGATAAAATATTGATTAAAATTTTATCCATAAAATTTCAGGGTGAACGAACTTGAAATGGGACTGACTTTATAATTTCCTATTCAGATTGATGTTAAGAAGTCATCTTAAGTAAATTGAATAACCATACTTGAAGAAGGGCAAACCCGTCGAAAGGCGGGGACGCAAAGCCACGGATCTAAAGCCAATGAGTTATGACAGCCGGGTTGCATTAAGCAAGGATTAGATTTCGGTACCTGCTATGCATCCGGCAAAGCAGGTCTTTTTTTATTACAATAGCTCAATTGCATGATAATCCCGGATATCCTATTACTTATAGAGATCACAGCTTACTTATAGATATCACAGCTCCGCTGGTTAATATTTAGATGTAGTACGGTTGGCAATAATAGGAAGGTAAGAGGCGTCAGGCGGATGGAATAGTGTAGGATAGCTATTAAATAAAGAAGGGTGAGATCCAAGTGAAGACACAAACACTACGCTTAAAGTCTCAAGAGTATATTTCGGATTGTCAGCTGATCAACCAATTAATACTGGATAAGGTCCATGACATGGTGAGCATTCATAGAATCCCTGACCTTAGCTGTTTGTATTTTAATACAACCACCTTGCTTTTATTGGGATACTCTGACAAGGAAATGTTAGGACGGAATCCGCTGTACTGGATACATCCAGATGACCTTGACCGTGTTATGCTCAAAATTAGAAAAAACCATAGTTATGGTGCGATGTATGACGAGTACCGGTTGCGTAAAAAGGATGGAACTTATTTATGGTTTGAAGCTAAAGGGACCTTTGTTCGACTCGATAATGGAGAAATGGCTTTGGTTACTATCGCCCGGGATATAACCTTACGGAGGAGTCTGGAAGAAAAATTGCATCTAAGTGAATTACGCTATCGCAAAGTGGTGGAAGATCAGACTGAGTTAATCGGTCGTTGTAATCCAGATACCACCATGACCTTTGTTAACAACGCACTATGCCGGGTGTACGGTCAGGAAGCGGAAACATTGATTGGGAAACCCTTACTAACCCTGGTCCCAAGCGACCGGCACAACGATATTCTTAAATTCTTCAAAACTTTCACCCCGGATAATCCGGTGCAAAATTTCATAAATCCTGTGGATGGGCCCGACGATGTTACAACATGGTACGAATGGACCACCCGCGCCATTTTTGATGGCGATGGTAATATCATCGAATACCAGGGTGTAGCCCGTGATATCAGCAAGCATATAAAAGTCGAAACAGAACTGGGAAAAACTTGTTCAGAATTAGATCAATTAATCAACCAGCGGACTGCTGAACTCATACAGTCAAACCGGGAGTTGACAGAAATTATGGTAAAGCAACAGCAAACAGAAATGGCTCTCAGAGAGTCAGAGGATTACTACAGGACTCTTTTTGAAAATGTAGCTGCGCCCACTGTTTTAGTTAACAAAGATTACAAGGTTATCATGGCCAATGCGCAGTTTATGAGAATGACTGGACTTACAGTAGATGAAATTATTGGCAAAAAGCCATTTGATTTCATATTGCCTGAAGATTTGGCAAAGGTGCAGGAAAATTTTCGTCTCCATCAAACTTATCCTGACCAGGAGCCTTCATCATATGATTTTAGAATTGTTAATAAAAATGGTGAGATAAGAGTATGCCAGGTGTTTTCTTCGCTAATGAGAGAATCTGGCCATGTAATCTTATCAATACTCGATATAACCGACCAAGTTGAAGCCAAAACATACATACAGGCTAGTGAAGAACGCTTCCGTAGATTATTCGAGCAAGCTCCCATTGGCATTGTTATTAACCGCAATGGCCGAATCGTTCTTTGTAATGAAGCCTATAGAACGATGTTCGGGATTAGTAACACTATATTAACCGATAGCCATGTTATGAATCAAATCGCCCCTGTTTGTCATGAAGAAATCAAGCAAATACTAAAAATACGCCCCACAGGTGATGTTGCCCCTTACAGCTTTGAATCGATGGGAATCAGAACAGATGGCTCTACTTTTCCAATCCAGGTTCACATAAAAAACATTGAACTGCCAGAAGGCCCTGCCAATATCACATATGTCGTCGACATAACTGACCGGGAAAGGGCCCGGGAATTAAATAAAAGATATGCACTGCTGTCTACCAACAGCCGCGATATTATACTTTATGTCAGGCAGAAGGACGGCCAAATCTTGGAGGCGAATACAGCAGCTGAGAGAGAGTATGGATATGAACGCGATGAATTACTTGCCAAGACCATATTTGATCTGCGTAAGATGGATAAGCCTGATTTGATTAACAAACAGATGCATCAGGCGAGCACAGAGGGCATCTTGTTCGTCACCAATCATATTCGCAAGGATGGCAGTTCATTCGCGGTGGAGGTGAGTTCCCGGGGGGCAAAATTAAATGGGGAACAAGTATTATTGAGCATTGCGAGAAACATTAACGAACGCGTTCGCGTCGAAAACATGATCCAGCGCCAAATGGAAGCCCAGGTCCTGGTATTGGAAATATCCAAAAAGTTCAATAATTCGGTAGCGGATGGAATTAACGAAATGATTGATTGCAGCTTACAGATGATAGGAAAATTTAGCTGCAGTGATCATTGCTACCTCTTTTTATTAACAGAGGATGACAAGCATATGAGCAATACCAACGAATGGTGTGCGAATGGCATTGAGCCGCAAATAGCAAAATGGCAAAATCTACCAATCGAAATCTTCCCCTGGTGGATGAACAAGCTGCTTAGCGGTGAAACAATATTTATTTCCTGTGTAGACGACATGGTTACCGAAGCTGCAGCCGAAAAAGAAATCCTGCGAGCCCAGGGTATAAATTCACTGATAGCCTCACCGCTGTTTAACGACGGTAAACTGATAGGATTTTTGGGCTTTGATGCCATGAAGATGGGAAAAGCATGGTCAAATGAAGATCAGTACGTAATGGATCATACTGCGCAAATAATATCCAAGGCTATACAACGAAAAAGAATCCGTGCCGCCCTTAAGGAATCGGAAAATTACTGGCGCACCATATTCAATAATAATGGGGTTCCTGCAATAATAATCAATGAAGATATGACTATTTTAAAAGCTAATCAAGAATGGGGAAATCTATTAGGTTATAATGCACAAGAAATTATTGGTCATGAATGGATCGAGCTGGTTGATAAAAGTATGATAGACACCATGGTGGAATATCATAAAATGCGCCGGGATAATGAGGAATCCGCGCCCAGGATATATATGACCCGGCTTAAAGATAACAGCAATAAAATCCGGGAAGGCCTGATATATGTGAGTATGATTCCGGATACGAAGAAATCCACGGCTACTTTTATCGACTTGACCGATTACAAACGACTAGACCGCACTCTCAAGGGCATTTGTGCTGGTAATAGCTCTATGTTGAAAGCTGATAATGAGGAGGACTTGCTGAAGGGAATTTGTGACAGCATAGTAGCTGTAGGTGGTTATGATATGGCTTGGATCGGCTATCTTCAGGATGACCCGATGAAAAAGATCAAACCGGTCGCCGAAGGTGGTAAACATCATGGTTATATCCACAAACTTAACTTGGCTCTTAAGGATCCCAAGCGAGCCCACGGACCATCATGCAAAGCCATATTTACCAAGAATCCAGTGGTCATACAAGAATTGAAAAAGGATGATAGCTTTTCACCCTGGTTAAGAGATGCTTTGCGGCGAGGCTTTAAGTCCACCATGTCAATTCCGTTGATGGCTAATAATAAAGCGTTTGGGGTGCTTGGTATTTACTCCAGCAGTATCGATGCCTTCGGGAAAGAGGAACAATTAATGCTGGTGGAGATGGCAAATAATTTAGCCTATGCTATTAAGGCCCTGCGGACTCGCTGTGAACGTGATTACAGCGCGCAGCAATTAAAAGCAAGTCTTAATAAAATGGAGCGTATCCTGATGCAAGCGGTTAACTCCCTTGGAAGAACCCTTGAGATAAGAGATCCTTATACTGCCGGGCATCAAAAGAGGGTAACCCGCCTGGCAATGGCCATAGCCAATGGGATGGATATACCCAAAACAAGGATCAATGGAATAGAAATAGCCGGTAATCTGCATGATATCGGGAAAATAATTGTTCCAACCGAGATTCTCAGTAAACCTGGAAGGATCAACGATATGGAATGGGGTATTATCAAAAACCACTGCCAGGCGGGCTACGATATAGTTAAAGATATTGAATTCCCATGGCCAATTGGTGACATTCTTTTACAGCATCACGAACGAATAGATGGCTCCGGATATCCCCACGGCCTGAAAGGAGATGAGATTCTTCTGGAAGCCCGGATTTTGGCTGTGGCGGATGTAGTAGAGGCTATGTCATCTCACCGTCCATATCGACCTGCCTTAGGGATTGACCTGGCATTAGAAGAAATAGAGAAGAATCAAGGTGTACTCTATGATAAAGATGTTGTTGAGGCATGTATAAGACTTTTCAGAGAAAAAAGATTCGAATTTTAATCAATTATGCTGCTTTGTGAGCAGGGTCTTAAAAGTGTCGACTTCGTCCCGATGGCGAACCTTAAGAATAAGACTTAATGTGATAGTTGAGACAACCTCTTAAGGTGCCAGCTTCATGACTAGATTCCCCCCAATAGGGGAAGAGGTTTGTTATTTAATTCTGTTTATACGTTTATATTTCAGTTTAAAAACCTGCTTTAACAGCGGGTTTTTTAAATCGGAAACTGATTGGAAGAATTAATAAATATTAATGATGCAATCTAAGTTTTGTCTTGTTTTTAATATTCAATTAAGTGATAATTCTGTTATTATATTAATTCTTCTGAATTGGTATTCAATGGGATGATATTCAACAATTTGTAAAATGATGCGGTACATCCTAATAAGGAGGGGTTTTCTTTGGATAAAGAAGACAACCCGGCTGAAATCGTCGATAAATTTAGACTAATCGTTGAAAATATCGTCACACCTGTTTTCATTACCCAACGGGGTAGGTATATTTATGTAAATCCCGCTTTCGAAAAATTAACCGGTTATCCCGAAGTCGAATTGTATAAGATGGAATCCTACCTGGATATCGTTGATCCTGAATATCTCCAACAACAATTGAAAATGCACCTGCAGGATAAGCTTCTCCATGAACAATGTTTTAATGAAGAAATAAAAATAAAGACCCGGGACGGAGAGACTAGATGGGCAGCGTTAACTGGGACAGAAATCGGATATGAAGGCGGTGCTGCAATATTAGGATCCGGTCAAGATATTACAATACGAAAACAATTCGAAGGGTCCCTGCAGAATACTGAAGAAAAATACCGATCTATTTTTGAAAACATCTCTGATGGGGTGTACCAGATAGACCCGCAAGGATTTTTTATTAGCATTAATCCCGCCTTTGCCCGAATATTCGGTTTTACATCGGTTGAAGAGATGCTAGACAGCATTCACGATGTCCAAAACCAGCTCTATGTTAACCCGGCGGATAGGACATTGCTTCTCAAATGCCTTACAGAACACGATCATCATAAGTTTGAAACTGAGATGTATCGCAGAGATGGCAGCAAAATGTGGTTATCTTTCACGGTTAGAGCGATCCGTAATGGCGAAGGCGATTTGTTGTATATTGAAGGGATTTGCCGTGATACAACGGACCGCAAGCGTTCTGAGGAGCTTGCTTTAGCTGCACAACATCAAATGGAGCAGGTTATTGAACTATTACCTGATGCTACTTTAGTAATTGATCAGCTTGGAAAAGTTATCTTTTGGAATAAAGCGATGGAAGAGATGACCGGTATTTCAAAAGAGCAGATGATCGGTAGCGGAAATCATGAATATTCAATATTATTCTACGGAGAACGGCGCCCGATATTGATTGACATGGCATTGATGTCCAGCATTCAATTAGATGATATTAAAGGAAAATACGACTTTATTCACCAAAAGGGTGACACCCTTTTTGGAGAAATATATGTGCCCCAATTTAATCAAGGGAAAGGGGCTTATCTATGGGGGTCCGCATCCAAACTGGTTGATGAGAAAGGTAACATTGTCGGCGCAATTCAGTCTATTCGCGATATTTCCGACCGCAAAGCAGCTGAAAGGGCTAGAGATGAGGCAGCTGCTATTCAAAAGATGACTTTGCTTTCTATTGGAGACGGTATAATCTCAACTGACCATCTAGGGAGAATCAGTCATTATAATTTGGCCGCTGAACAGATTACTGGGTGGAGTAAAGAAGAGGCTTTCGGGAAACCCCTTGAGGAAATTTTCAATATTCACTATGAAGTCAATCAGGACGAATGTATAGAGCCATTCAAATCTGTAATGGAAAATGGAAAAACAATTGAAAACGTCAACAATACTTTCTTGATCTCCAAAGAAAGCCATAAAATACCGATTGAACATACTGCTGCCCCTATCCATAATGAAGATGGAACCGTGGTTGGCGTGGTATTGGTATTTAAGGATATAACCAATAAAAAACAACGGCAGGATAGAATTGAATATTTGAGCTTTCATGATCATCTAACCGGATTATATAATCGAAGATTTGTCGAAGAAGAGATGGCAAGACTTGATTTAAAGGAGAACCTTCCATTTTCTCTAATTATGGCAGATGTAAATGGTTTAAAATTAACCAATGATGCTTTTGGTCATGCCGTAGGTGATGAACTTATAGTCAAAGCAGCCGAAGTTATGAAAAGAGAATGCCGGAACAGTGATATTTTAGCCAGAACAGGTGGAGATGAGTTTATATTTCTATTGCCGCAAACCAGCAATGATGAGGCTAAACAAATTGTTAACCGGCTTTATGCACATCTAGCTGAGGAGAAAACCAAATCAATCAACTTGTCAGTCGCATTTGGATGGGCTACCAAAGAGGATATTTCAGAAAATATATCTACGGTTTATAAAAGAGCTGAGGACTATATGTACAAACGCAAATTGTCTCAGAGCCCTATTACAGAGAGTAACACCATAAAACTAGTCATGAAAAATCTATATGAGAAAAGTAAATCAGAGGAGCAGCATTCTATTAGGGTGAGTAAGCTGTGTGCGGCCATAGGAAGAGAAATGGATTTTGATGCGGAGGAACTAGACGAACTTTGTGCTGGTGGGCTGTTGCACGATATAGGAAAAATCGCTCTAAGTGAGAGCATACTCAGTAAAACCGGAAGATTAAACGATTCTGAATGGTTTGAAATGAAGCGCCATCCCGAAACTGGTCATAGAATATTAAGTTCCTTAAATGAGTTTTCAAAATTAGCAGACGATGTCCTGGCACATCATGAAAGATGGGATGGGGAGGGCTATCCTAACGGAATAAAGAGCACTGATATACCTTTAAAAGCTAGAATTTTGGCAGTTGCTGATGCATACGATGCTATGACCAGCGATAGACCTTTCCGCCCGGCGTTAGACGAAGAAACGGTCGTAGCTGAAATTAAAAATAATGCCGGGAAACAATTTGACCCAGTTATTGCCAAGACATTCGTAGAAAAAGTGTTGGGGGTCAAATGGTGATAAATCACCAGCAAATGATACTGATTCGGCTACTTCTAGCTAACACGTGGTACGCGTCATGGGTGTTTCTTGTGGACGCGCAGGGTGTGTAATTTAGTTTGCCGGGCATTAGGGCCGAAAACCGATGACATTAGGAACTCTATGTCACCCAAATGTTTTGTTACGTCTGACTTATCAATCATTACTAGATGTTTGCAGTTAGGGCACTTGAAGTGTGGATTCTTTTCAAACTCTTTCACAGTAAATGGAATCCTAAAGCCACAGTACTTGCATGATACAGCTATTTCAACGTCAGGATCCAACATTACATCAAACCCCCTCATGCTCTAATTGCTAAAAAAGTACCATATTATGTTGTTTCATGAATAAAGCAATAAACGAACAGCCAATTTAAGGTCACGAACGGATTGAAAGTGAGAGGATAACGAAAATGGCAAAATAGCAAGCGAACATCAGCATTCCAACCACCAGAGAGACTGCAACTCTATTGCAACTTTCTAAGGCAAGTAACGAATTTCCAGAAAATAAAAATCCCGCCGTTTTCGGCGGGTTCTTTGTTTTATATGGTGGGCCATGAAGGACTTGAACCTTCAACCTTGTGATTAAGAGTGCTTAAAAGGCCGGATTTGCTAGGTTTTTAAAAGTTTATAAATGTGTCGGAAACTTTACGGAATCTATATCCTAGCAACGGAAATAACCTGAAAAGTTTTCAAAGGTTTTCAAATCCTGTGTCGTAAATGTGTCAGAGTTAATGACCTCTAATGCCATTAAATTCGAATCGTAAAGTGAAGTAAGTGTATTAGCAGATTACGGATCTTACCCATTTCCTATCTATGAATGATATTGTAAAAGTTGACCACTTAGAGCGCTTTTGATACTGAATTAGTTTACCACCCATAATCAGTCTTCCCGTAAAATGTAACCAATTTTACGGGGAGGACGTGAAGGGTGTGATTATC
>JAXDBN010000093.1:0-40986 GCA_034678805.1 Syntrophomonadaceae bacterium | reverse complement strand
CCTCTTCGTTTATGATTCCTTCCTGTTTCAGCAAATCCGACATTCTATCGTCTTGGGCGAAAAAGTTTCTTAATATTTTAGGGTTAGCTAATACCTTCTTAGCTTCCTCGCTGGCAGCCAGTTGTGCCTGTGGAAATAAGTTGCGCAACGCGGGAATACCACAGACATGATCAAAATGAGCATGCGAAGCAATTAAAAATTCCACCTTAGGTTTGTCTTCCAGGGCTTCCCACTGCTGACGGAAACTAACCGCGCTCCCGCTGACTCCACATTCAACTACAGCTGCTTTCTCTCGGCCTACTATAAAATGATTGAAATGCTGATTTCCAAGGCAGATGACATTCTCGGTTAATTTCATACCCAGACATCTCCTTTTGTCAATGGTTTTTCCCAGTTGTTACTTACCGATATTAATTTATTCCTTCTAAGGTTTATTATATGATAATAGCCATAAAAAAAGGATTTCCACTCATGGAAATCCTATTTTTACTATGGTGGGCGATGACGGGCTTGAACCGCCGACATCCTGCTTGTAAGGCAGGCGCTCTCCCAGCTGAGCTAATCGCCCTAATGGTGACCCCTGGGGGACTCGAACCCCCGTTACCGCCGTGAAAGGGCGGTGTCTTAGACCGCTTGACCAAGGGGCCACAATGGTGGGCCTACCAGGATTCGAACCTGGGACCAACCGGTTATGAGCCGGTAGCTCTACCAACTGAGCTATAGGCCCGGAGGTCTCTAAAAACCCCGCAAGAGTTAGTATATCTAATCTACCTGTAAAAAGCAAGAGTAAACAAACATTTAATACAGGTGATTTGGGGCAATAAAAAAGCGGTAAAATTTTTTGTTTACCGCTGTTTCATGCATGGCTCCCCGAGTAGGATTCGAACCTACAACCCTCCGGTTAACAGCCGGATGCTCTACCGTTGAGCTATCGAGGAAGGACCCAACGAAGCTTATTATATAATCATAAAGATGCCCTGTCAATAAGGGCTAGACAAAATTGAAGATAACAATCACGTATCTAAACGGTCTATCCTATTCTATATAATCCTTGAGCTTCTTGCTCCGGGAAGGATGCCGTAATTTACGTAAGGCCTTGGCTTCTATCTGTCTAATCCTCTCCCTGGTTACCCCGAACTCCTGGCCTACTTCTTCTAAAGTGCGGGGGCGTCCATCATCTAAACCAAAGCGCAGCCGCAGTACTTTTTCTTCTCTGTCAGTCAGAGTATTTAGTATCCCGTCCATGTGCTCCCGTAAAAGTACAAATGAAGCGGATTCTTCTGGAGATTCAGCCTCCTCGTCGGTAATAAAATCACCGAGATGACTGTCATCCTCTTCTCCAATCGGGGTTTCAAGAGAAACCGGTTCCTGGGCGACCTTCATAATCTCAATCACCCGTTCAACCGATATATCCATTTCCTCTCCGACCTCACTGGGGGTCGGTTCACGACCTAGAGTCTGTAAAAGACTGCGCTGGACACGAGATAGTTTGTTAATTGTTTCTACCATGTGAACCGGTATTCTTATGGTACGGGCTTGGTCGGCTATGGCCCGGGTTATGGCCTGTCTGATCCACCATGTGGCATAAGTGCTGAATTTAAAGCCTTTACGGTAGTCGAACTTCTCAACCGCCTTCATTAATCCGAGATTACCTTCCTGAATCAAATCCAGGAATAGCATGCCCCGTCCAACATAACGCTTGGCAATGCTTACCACTAGTCTCAAATTCGCCTCTACTAGTTTGCGTTTAGCCTCTTCATCACCATTTTCGATTAAAAGGGCCAGGTCTATTTCTTCATTGGCAGTAAGCAGCCTTACTCTTCCGATCTCTTTCAGATACATACGGACGGGGTCATCAATCTCTACCCCTTCCGGAACCATTACTTTTTCATTTTCAATAGTTTCGGGTTCAAGGTCATCTACATCTTCTTCGTGTTCTCCGTCCGGGCCCACAGTAATCCCCAATGTCTGCAGATGCTCAAGAATATCATCAAGCATATCCGGCTCCAGGCTATAATTCTGCAGTTCTTCCATTATCTCTTCATAAGTCAGGTTTTTCTTCTTTTTACCCTTTTCCGCCAGACTGCTTATGCTTTCTGCAATTTTGCTTTCCAGTTTCACAGTGAACCTCCTTCCCGGGTCAAATTCTCGATGTTGTTAACCTTTGCTATAAATTTAAGAAAAGAAGAAAAATCACCTTGGTCTCCTAGTGATGCCACTTGACCAATGGTTTTTTCCAATTCCTGTTCAGCTTTTTTCTGTTCGACCCGCATTATAAATTCTTCCACTTCTCTATCAGCATTATCGCTTTCTTTTTCATCATCTATAAGCATGGCAATCATCGCATTGGTAGCAGCCGCTGCTTCTGAATTGACTCCGGCTGCGATTTTTTTGATTCTATCATTAGGTTCCCCTTGCAACCGGTCATATTCGTAAATGAAAGCTTGGTATTCTGGATTAGCAAAAAATTTAATGCCAATGCTTGATTTTATCTTTTCATACAGTAACGGGTCTTTTAAAATTGCTGCCAAAATTTTCTCCTGCAGACCATATTTACCGTATTTAATATTATCCCGGATTCTAACGTTATTATTCCTATACTGACGGTGATTATTGCTCTGCCGAAACTCCTGGTAAATGATATTCTCTTCGACTTTTAGTTTACGAGCCAGCAACTTTATATATGAATCTTTTTCTACCCAACTGTCAAGATTATCAATGTCCTCCTTCAGGGTGTTGATAATTCGGATTTTTGCGTCCAAGTCGAGCAGCGGGGTAGCCTGGATATGTCGTTTAAGGTTGAATTCTATACAACTACATACATTATTCTCGATATAATTCAAAAATCCCTCTTTCCCTAAATATTCAATAAGATCATCAGGATCTTTGCCGGCTGGAAGACTTATTATTTCTACTTTGACGCCCGCTTGGCGTAAAATCCCAGCGGCGCGCATGGTTGCGTTCTGGCCTGCCTCATCACCATCATAGATTACTGTTACTTTTTCTGTATAACGACGTAATAATTGTGCTTGTTCCCCGGTAAGTGCTGTCCCCAATGTAGCTACCACGTTCATAATGCCCGTCTGGTGAAGTTTTATACAATCCATATATCCTTCGACTATTATGGCATTGTTTTTCTCTCTGATATTCTCCCGGGCTTGGGCTAAGCCATATAGATTCTTTCGCTTTGAAAACAACTCGGTTTCCGGGGTATTTAGATATTTGGGAAGAGCATCCCCTAAGTTCCTGCCTCCGAAACCTATCACATCCCGGTTATAAAGCATTATTGGGAAAATGATCCGATTCCTAAACAAATCATAGAAACGATCCTGGCCATCACTACGTTTAATGAGTCCAGAAGCTTTTAGGATCTCAGCATGATAGCCCTTGCCTAATAAAAAGTCAGTTAAACCCTGCCAATCTTCACCAGCATAACCCAAAATATAGGTTTTGATTGTTTGCTCGTTTACTCCCCGCCTTTCTAAATATGAACGAGCTGTTTTTCCGGATGCCCCCAACAGGTTTTGATGGTAGAACTGGGCTGCAACATTATTAATACCAGCAATTGCTTTATTTAAATCAGCTCTGCTTCTATCTTGGGGGCGGGTGAGTTCCACTCCTGCTTTAGCCGCCAGTAATTCCAGGGCTTCCCTGAATTCCAACCCGTTTTTCTTCATGACGTAGGTAAATATATTACCTCCAGTATGGCAGCCAAAGCAATAAAACATCTGCTTATCCCGGCTAACACTGAAAGATGGGGTCTTCTCACCATGAAACGGACATAAACCCCAGTAATTATTCCCTCTGCGACTAAGCTGAACTGTTTCTGATATCAGCTCAACTATGTCCAACTGGTCTTGGATCTGGAGTATTTTTTGATCATCCTCATAATACGTCATGATATCAACCTACTATTCTATACAACCTGTGAAATACCTCTTTAGCTGTTGAAAAAAATCGTAAATATATCTGAACTTTTATTAGCCTGCGCAATTAGGTCTGAAAATCCTTCCTGTTTCTGGGACCATAGACTGCGGAATATAGATATCCTTAAATAGATTTACACAATAAGCATCGCTCATACCAGAGATATAATCTAAAACTGCCCTTTCCTTACCTTCCTCATCTGCTATTTGAATGTACAACGGACTCATCTTTTCTGGATTCTTAATATAATACTCGTACAAATGAGATACTATAAACATAGCCCGATTGCGTTCCTCCAAGCATACCGAACCCCGATATATATTTTCAAACATAAATTCCCTTAAATCTCTTAAAGCCCTTTCTATTTCCTCACTGGGTTCAACCACGATCGGTTGACCAGTATCGATCATTTTCCGGGTATGAAATATTGTGTCTATTACCAGGGTGGCTATTCTCTGACTGTGGGTAACCCCTAAAATCGCCAGGAGTTCCTTGGGTATCTCATCCAGGATCAATAATCCGGCTCGAATGGCATCGTCAATATCATGCTGAACATAGGCGATTTTATCACTTATCCGTATGACCTGTCCCTCCAGTGTTGAGGCCAGGGGCCCTCCTTGCCCGTACCCACTATGATGAAGAACTCCGTCCAAAACCTCAGCGGTAAGGTTTAATCCACTCTCTCCTTTGTGCTGTTCAACCCTGGTCAGAACCCTTATGCTGTTTTCGCTGTGCCGGAAATGACCCCCGCTTATCTCATTTAATATTTGTTCCCCGGCATGAGCAAATGGAGTATGACCAACATCGTGAGCCAGAGCAATCGCTTCTATCAGATCCAGGTTGAGGTTCAATCCAGCCCCTATTGTCCGGGCAATCTGACTTACTTCCAGGGTATGGGTAAGACGGGTTCGATAATGGTCTCCCGGAGGAGCTACAAACACCTGGGTCTTATGTTTTAAACGCCGGAACGATTTAGAATGGATTATCCGGTCCCTGTCTATCATAAAACAAGTACGGATAGGATCAGGCTCTTCCAACTTTTTTCGTCCAGCTGAACCATTTGAAGATACCGCCAGTTTACTTAAGCTGGCTGTTTCCCGGGCCTCTATTTCCTTCCTTACGGTCACCTAATCACTCCTTTTCTGCTGGAAAGACCATAACCTTTTCGACATGGGCTGGACTCTTTCCAAGACACTGTTCCTGTCGTTTCCCCTGGGTGTTTTATGTTTGCCAAGCTTTATTGGCTATGTTATTTATAGGCGTATTATACCAGAAATATACGCGTCTACAAACATATGTTCCAGGGAATCTTGTGCACCACCTAATTATACGTATAGGCCTTGGGAAATCTTTCTACTACTTTTTATACTACAAGGTTGTCCCAATTCCTTTCAACTCTCTAACGGATATCCATAATACACTGCCGGATAACAAGTGGTACCAAAATAAAAAAGGAGCCCTTTTCTATAGAGCTCCTTCAAAGGATTTATAGAAGTGCTTAACCGTTCTTTATTTTAGCTTGAGCTGCTGACAACCGGGCAATTGGTATCCTGTATGGCGAACAGCTTACATAATCGAGACCAATCAGGTGGCAGAATTCCACTGAACTTGGTTCCCCGCCATGCTCTCCACAGATTCCCATAAGGATATCAGGACGAACTCCCCGGGCTTTTTCAACTGCTATCTTCATTAACGCTCCTACCCCTTTCCTATCAAGAACTGCAAAGGGGTTGTCTTTCATAATCTTCCGCTCCAAATAAACCGGAATAAATTTGCCTTCTGCGTCGTCACGGCTGAATCCCAAGGTTGTCTGGGTCAAATCGTTGGTGCCAAAGGAAAAGAACTCAGCTTGCTGGGCTATCTCATCAGCAACTATACAAGCGCGCGGTAACTCCAGCATTGTACCCAAGACAAAATCCAGCTCCGTTTGCTTTGATTCTCTCAGTTGGGCGTAGACTGCCAATATATCTTCCCGGAGCAGGGTAAATTCCATCTGGTCCATTACCAACGGGATTTCAACCTCGGTAAATGTATTTGTACCTTCAGCTTGCAGCTGGTACATGGCTTCAAAAATGGCCCGAGCTTGCATTATATATATCTCGGGATAGGTTAATCCTAACCGGCAACCCCTGTGTCCCAACATGGGATTAGCTTCTGATAATTGGTGCACCTTTTTAGCCAATTGTTCTTTGGCATAGATATCATAGGGATTGGCCTTTCTATATTTCATATCCGCAATTTCCAACAACAAGGACTCATGATCCGGCAGGAACTCATGCAGGGGCGGATCCAGAAGTCTTATGGTCACCGGGTAGGGTGCCATAGCCTTTAGAATTCCGTAAAAATCTTCACGCTGGAATGGCAACAGTTTAGCCAAGGCAATCTCCCGGTCGGCTAAGTTGTCCGCTAATATCATTTCTTGAACAATTGGCAGACGTTCCTGGGCCATAAACATATGCTCGGTACGGCAAAGACCTATTCCCTGAGCCCCAAATTCCCTTGCCCTGGATGCATCTTCCGGTGTATCGGCGTTAGCTCGCACTCCGATTTTTTTAACATCATCGGCCCAACTGAGTAACGTTTGGAATTCATCTGATAAAGTTGGTTCAATCATGGGGACTTCACCCAGCATTACGTTACCGGTAGTCCCGTCAACAGTAATAATATCACCTTCTTTTACCGATATACCGTTAACATTAAATTGTTTGGATTCAAAATCGATCTTTATAGCTTCACATCCGCACACACATGGTTTTCCCATTCCGCGGGCAACTACTGCCGCGTGAGAGGTCATTCCTCCCCTGGCGGTCAGAACCCCCTGTGAATGTACAATACCGTGAATATCGTCGGGAGCAGTCTCATTTCGTACTAGTACTACTCTTTCCCCGGCTTCGCCTAATTTCTCGGCCAGGTCCGCATCCAGAACCACTTTTCCGCTGGCGGCTCCAGGAGAGGCTGGCAGTCCTTTAGCAATAGGATCCAATTGTACACTGGTATCTATCTGTCTATGTAGCAGTTGATCGATCTGTTCAGGATCAATCCGCAGCAGAGCTTCTTCCTTAGTAATCAGCCCTTCGCTGACCATGTCCACCGCTATTTTAACCGCGGCTTTGGTAGTCCTTTTACCGGTCCTGGTCTGCAGCATGTATAAGACGCCTTTTTCCACCGTGAACTCGATATCCTGCATGTCACGATAATGATTTTCTAAATTGGTGCAGGTATCTACAAATTGTTTGAATACGGTGGGGAGGTTCTCCTTTAGTTTCGATATAGGCAGCGGTGTCCTGATTCCGGCTACAACATCTTCACCTTGGGCATTGACCAGGAATTCACCATATAACTCCCGTTCACCGGTTGAGGGGCTGCGCGTGAATGCAACACCGGTGCCGCAGTCTTCGCCAAGGTTGCCAAATGCCATACACTGAACATTAACAGCTGTTCCAAGATCATCTCTGATTTTATTAATGCGCCGGTAAACGATAGCCCTCTGATTATTCCAAGAACCAAAAACAGCTTTAATGGCCATTATAAGCTGTTCTCGTACATCTTGGGGAAAATCAATCGCCTTGTCTTTCTTAACCTGCGCTTTATATTCACTGATTATTTCCTTCAGTTCAGAGGCGGGTATTTCATAATCAAAGATCAAGCCTAATTTACGTTTGTGTTTCTCTATAATGTCATCGAAGTGAGAGTGCTCCATTTCCAGCACTACATTGCCAAACATTTGAATAAATCTACGATAGCAGTCAAATGCGAATCTCTCATCACCCGAGAGTGCAGCTAGTCCCTGCACGGATTCATCGTTAAGGCCCAGGTTCAAAATCGTATCCATCATTCCCGGCATAGAGACTGCCGCTCCCGATCGAACCGACACCAACAGAGGATTTTGTTTATCCCCGAACTTTTTGCCGGTTTTCTCTTCCAGCGTTTTTAAGGCTGCAAATGTTTGTTCCAGTGTACCTTCCGGGAAATCCTGATTGAGGTATAGATATTCATTGCAAGCGTCGGCTGTGATTGTAAATCCCGGCGGCACCGGCAAGCCGATATTGGTCATTTCAGCTAAATTAGCACCCTTGCCGCCCAAGAGCGCACGCATATCGGACTTTCCCTCCTCAAACAGATATACATATTTCTTACTAGACATTACTTAACCTCCTATAGTAGATTTCAAGTATTTTGCTGGCTGTTTCTTCAACGGCCCGGTTGGTCACATCAATCACAGGACATCCAAGTTTCTTCATTATGGAATTGGCATACTCCAACTCCTCAACAATTCTTTCATAATTCGCATAGCTGGCTTGACCTGTTAATCCCAGGGTCTTCAGTCTCTCAATGCGGATACTATTTAATAATTCCGGTTTAATAACCAGGCCAATTACCTTACCCCGGTCCAGCTGGAACAATTCTTCCGGCGGTGTGACCTCTGGTACCAACGGAACATTAGCGACTTTCACGCGTTTGTGGGCCAGGTACATAGAAAGAGGCGTTTTTGATGTTCGGGAGACACCTACCAAAACTATATCAGCCAGGGTTATGCCTTTGGGATCTTTCCCATCATCGTAACGAACCGCAAATTCTACTGCCTCAACTCGGCGGTAGTACATTTCGTCCACCCTGCGCAATAGCCCTGGTTCTCTTTTGGGAGCCAGATGGCTGGCATCTTCGAAGGCTGAGATGATAGGTCCTAAAATGTCGACACATACCACCCCGGCTCGGTGGGCTTCCTGACGCAGGAATTCCGCTAATTCATCCAGAACCAGAGTATAGGCAATCATAAAATTACTTTCCATAGCCTGGTGCACGACCTCGGCGATAGTGGCCTTATCTGAAATATTCGGTATCTGCCTTATTTCCATGGTACCAGAATTAAACTGGCTGGCAGCCGCTCTAACCACCATCTCAGCTGTTTCACCAATCGAATCTGATACGATAAAAACCCCGGGTAAGTGATCCGTCAAATTAATACCTCCTCGTTTTATTTCAAGGCTAGATCAAGAAATAGGCGGGTAATATTGGTCTTGGTAATCCGGCCCAATACCTCCTCACCCTCGGCTCCGGAATTGTTCACATACTTTTTCACCACTGGTAAGGAATCTACTTCGTGTTCAACCAGTTTTTTCACTGCTTCAACTACGGTATCATCACTATCGACAGTAATGACATTAGGCATACGAGTCATAATCACCGTGACAGGAACCTTGTGAATGTCTACCTGGCCCATGGTTGCCTTCAGCAGATCCTTCCTTGAAGCAACGCCAGCCAAATAATTATCTTCCTCCACAACAAAAATGGTCCCGGTATCCTCTATGAATAATGTAACTATTGCATCATAAATACTGCATTTCTCTTTAATGACCACCGGCATCGACATAATATCTTTGACCCGGTATTGATTGAGTATTTTTTTGACCTTATTACTGAAACCATCAGCTTTATACGTATATCCTACCCGTGGTTTTGCCTCCAGGTATCCAGACATTGTCAAAACGGCCAAATCAGGCCGCAATGCTGCCCTGGTTACTTCGATAATTTCAGCAATACTTTCACCGGTGATGGGACCATGGCTCCTTACTATATCAAGAATTTTCTCTTGCCGCTCATTAAGCTCGATTTTTTTCACCACCCAATTATGCTATACTTTTTGGGTCAATCCACATCAATTACATATACTATATAGACTAAAAAAATCCTGTTGGCAAGGAAAATTTTTTATGCTACTACCTTTGTGAAGTCTGCCGCCAAATTAAACAAAACGGCTATGGATTTTAGGATTCCTAGTCTGGCCGCCTTTAGTTCTTCATCTTCAACCATTACCATTACCGCTTCGAAGAAGCCATCTACATCGGGCCTCAACTCAGCCAGAATTTTCAACCCATCTTTGTAGCGCCCTTCATGGATCAGCTTTTCCAGTGCCGGTCTGACTTGAAGGTAATGCTGATAGAGAACCATCTCACTCTTATCAACCAATATATCTGGGGCTACCACTTGGCTATCCCACTTCTTGGATAGATTATGACAGCGATTGAAGACTACTAAGAAATCCTCCCAATCTGGCGTATTCTTAAATTCGCTGACTGCTTCAGCCCGGGCTGCAATCTGGAGCAGGTTATTCTCCCCCCGGTACAGTACAGCATCAATAACGTCATATGAATAGCCTTTGTCCAGCATTACCCCACGCATTCTCTGCAGGATAAAATCCATCAGATCAGCAGCAGTGTCTTCTGCATTTAAGTCCAGTCTAAAATCATCCATCAGATTATGGGTTTTTATAATCAAAGAACGCAGGTCAACGCTAATTCCCAAATCTAAAATAATGTTGACTATACCCAGTGCCTGGCGTCTCAATGCGTAAGGGTCCTGTGAACCAGAGGGTTTTATACCTATGGCGAAGAAGGCGGTGAGGTTAAACAGTTTTTCTGCTACAGACAAAGCAGTACCAGTTGCGGATTTGGGAAGACCATCTCCGGCAAATCTGGGCAGATAATGTTCCACAATAGCATTAGCGACTTCCCCGTCTTCATTACCGTGCAGAGCGTAGTATCTTCCCATAATGCCCTGCAATTCCGGGAATTCATAAACCATATTGCTGAGCAGATCAGCCTTGCAAAGCGAGGCTGCTCGGTCAAGTATATCGGGGCTGCTGAGTTTGAGGTCCGCGCCCACATCAACAGTTAGCTTACGCAAGCACTCCACCTTCTTAAAAACGCTGCCCAGTTTTTCATGAAAAAGGACTTCTTGGAGACCCGGTACTAAATCAGCCAGAGATTTTGAGGTATCTTCCTTCCAAAAGAAAAGGGCATCCTCTAACCGGGCTTTTAGAACTCTTTCATTTCCCGCCCTAACCTGGTCCAGGCAGTAATCAGTTCCGTTCTTGACTCCAATGAAACCAGCCATCAGTTTATTGTTTGCATCGAATACCGGGAAATAACGTTGGTGGGCAATCATACTGGTAGTAAGCACTTCGGGTGGTACTTCCAGGTATGATTCAGAAAAGCGCCCATAGAAAGCTGTAGGGTACTCAACCAGAAAGGTTACTTCCTCCAGCAGGTCTTCATTTTCCTGGATCATCCCCCCGGCAGCAGCTGCTACTTCCTTAATCTGGGACCAGATCATCTCCATTCTCTCCATATGATCGACAATCACATAATTTTCCCGCAGTGCAGTAAAATAGTCACTTATGCAATTCACCGCGATGGGATCGGGGGCCAGGAAACGGTGTCCCATAGTCCACCCGGCACTGCGGACATTTTCCACGGTAAGATCAAGTATTTTATCACCGAACAAGGCCAGGATCCACCTTATGGGCCGGGCGAAGCGGGTATGATAGTATCCCCACCGCATCGACCGTGAAAAGTTCAATGAATAAATAATCTCAGTGAGTAAACCCGGCAGCACCTCCTCGGTCTGTCCCCCGGTCTCTTTCTTAATTGCATAAACATACTCAATCCCTGCCAAATCCCGGACTTCCAAGGTTGATACATCTATGCCCTGACTGCGGGCAAAACCAAGAGCTGCTTTGGTAGGCGAACCGTCTGGATTAAACGCACTACTCTTTTTTGGCCCCCTAATCTCCTCCAGACTGTCATCCTGTTTTTCGTCCAGCCCCTGAATATACAAAACCAAGCGGCGGGGGGTGCCCATGGTTGCAACTTCAACATATCCAATACGGCTGGATTGCATTTTGGTAACTGCAATTGTCTTTAAATCATCCAGGGCAGCCTTCATTAATGCCGAAGGCATTTCTTCTACGCCAATTTCCAGAAGCATATCTCTGCTCATTAACCTTGGACCTCCTTTGTCTGTATGAGTTCTTGCCGCAATTTTTCGTCCTTTATAAGCGGGTAACCCATCCCTTCTCTTTGTTCCAGGTACTCACGGGCAACAGTACGGGCAAGATTGCGAACCCTGCCAATATATCCAGTACGTTCGGTAACACTGATAGCTCCCCGGGCATCGAGTAAATTAAACAGGTGGGAGCATTTTAAAACGTAATCATAAGCCGGTTGAGGGAGCTTAAGGTCAGCTACGCGCCGGGCCTCTTCTTCGCACATATTGAACATGGTTATCAAGGTTGGGACATCGGCAATGGTAAAATTGTAGTGGGAATAATCTACCTCAGATTGATGGTGTACATCGGCATAAGTTATACCATCTACCCATTCAACATCGAAAACGTTTTCTTTATTTTGAATGTACATAGCGATCCGTTCCAGACCATAAGTGATCTCCGCACACACTGGATAACAATCAAAACCTCCACATTGTTGGAAATAGGTAAATTGAGTAACCTCCATTCCATCCAGCCAGATTTCCCAGCCTAATCCCCAGGCTCCGAGGGTGGGAGATTCCCAGTTATCCTCCACCAGCCTGATGTCGTGTTTCTCTGGTTCTATGCCCAATTGGCGCAGGCTATCCAGATAAAGCTCGATTATATTGTCTGGTGAAGGTTTCATGATCACCTGGAACTGATAATAATGCTGCAGGCGGTTGGGATTCTCTCCATAGCGGCCGTCAGTAGGCCGCCGTGATGGTTCTACATAAGCAACATTCCATGGTTCAGGCCCTAAACAGCGAAGGAAGGTAGCTGGGTTCATAGTGCCAGCACCTTTCTCCATATCGTAGGGTTGTTGGATGATGCATCCCTGTTGACCCCAATATTCCTGTAGCCTCATAATAATCTGCTGGAAATTCATCTAAGACAACCTCCTGTAAATTGATTGATTAGTTGGAATTTTGATTGGCACTGCAGTTCTATTCCCTATATGCTATAAAATAAAAAACGCCCGTAACATAACAGGGACGGGGTTTTCCCGCGGTTCCACCCTGCTTGACACGTAGCCCACTTCTTTTATGCCTCCTGCTCCGAAGTGCCCTTCAGATTAAGCCCCTGCCGGTTCACATCCTTCCCGGCTTTCTGGGAGAGACTTTTCATCTTACTCCTCTTCGTCATTGCTCAGCTATTAAATTCATTGATAGTTTAACAACTGGTTCCATGCTTGTCAAATAGGTGCCAACGTGGTTTGTTTTAACCAGCGGATAGTATTCTTGACCCGGAACTTCCGTTCAATATGATACTCCAGGTAGGCTTCCAGAAATGATTCCATTTGCGATGCTGCCGCGGGTGATGCCTTAACCTTGCGGATGGTCTGAAATGAACCTTCCGCAAGCAGCTTAATTAAAGCCAGACTATCGCCACGGAGGCTCAACAGGGTCGCCGCTGTATTGCGGCAGGAATCACAGACTAATCCACCATCGGCCAAACTAAAGTTATAAGTCTGGAACTCCTGGCGTTCACATAATACACAGCGGTCAAGCACTGGTTTATAGCCAAGACTAACTAAAAGCCGGCACTCGAAATAGCGAATAAAGATAGGATTAAATCCCTCGTTAGTCATAGCTTGAAGGACTTCCAAACAAACTGCAAATAAATCCGGCAGCGGCACCCTTTCCAGAAGGCTCTTGTCCAGTAGTTCCATCATGTACATGCAATAAAGGGTTCGGTTGATGTCCTCGCGGGAATTACCAAAAAAATCGATAATTTTTCCCTGAGTTATCAGATCCATATCGCGGCCGCGGCTAAGGAACAGGAGTGAATGACAAAACGGTTGGACGCAGCCGCGCAGACTGCTTTTAGGCTTTTTCACGCCTTTGGCAACAGCAGTTATTTTACCCTCTTTTTCTGTAAATGCGGTGACGATTTGATCGCTCTCACGAAGGTTTCGTGTTTTTAAAATAATGGAAGGACTGCGGAAATACATTCTAACTCCTTAGCCAGTGGGCAATGAATGAAGATCGAAAGCCTGGATTATTTGGGCAGCGCTGCTGGTTCCCAGCCGGTCAGCTCCTGCCCTTATCAAGGATAAGGCAAAGTCAAGCTTTCTAATACCACCGGAGGCTTTGACCTTAAGAGATGGCCGCTTATGCTGGATGATAATGGCCATATCCTCCAGACTGGCTCCCCGGCTGGCAAATCCGGTCGAGGTCTTGATGAAGTCTGCATCTGTCTGATTTATTAGCTCTATCAACCTGGTTAACTCTAATTCATTTAGCAAAGCAGTCTCGACTATTAGCTTGAAAACAAAATCGCATTCATTTTTCAATGCAGCTACCGATTCGACTTCCTTTAGAACCACAGCGTAGTCTTGATCCTTCACGGCCCCGATGTTTATTACCATATCCAGCTCTTCAGCACCCTGCTCTAATGCATGAGCTGCCTGGTACACTTTACTGGCCCGCCCCTCCGCCCCAAGCGGAAATCCTATCACCGTGCAAAGACGAACCGGACTGCCATGCAGCCAACGCCGCGCCCAGGGAAGACGATAAGGATGAACACAAACAGCAGCCATTTTATATTCGACCGCTTCCTGGCATAATACCTCAATTTCGTGTCCCCGGGCCTCTGCTTTGAGGTTGGTGCTGTCAATATAAGAGGCTAAATCAATACAGTTCATAAATATACTCCAGATAGCAAATCATTGCTGCTCACTCTATCAACTGCGATAACCCAGTTGGTTAAGATTGTTCTGATTATCCCGCCAGTTTTTCTTAACCTTTATCCATAAGTCAAGGTATACTGAAGTGTTTATCATTTTTTCTATGTCAGCCCGGGCCTGCTCACCAATTTGTTTCAGCATCTGACCCTTCTTACCGATAATGATACCTTTCTGCGAATCCCTCTCAGTATTGATAACCGCTCTAATGTAGATCTTGCCAGATCCCTGGTTTCTGAATTCCTCTATCTCTACCGCCAGGGAGTGCGGCACCTCATCCCTGGTTAATATAAGCGCCTTCTCCCGTATTAACTCAGCGACAATGAACGAAACCGGCTGGTCAGTCAGGTCTTCTTCGGGGTAATACAAGGGACCCTCAGGCAGATATTTATAGGTTGTTTCCAGTAATTCGTTCAGATTGGTGCTTTTTACTGCTGATATAGGAATACACTCAGAAAACTTTATCTGGCTGCAGAAGGGCTGGATAAACCGCTGAATCTCATCGGCATCAACCAGGTCAATTTTATTTACCAATAGAAAAACTGGCACGGAGCTGTTCTTTAACTGATCAATGATATACTGCTCCCCTGGTCCAAAGGGATGGGTAACATCAGTAATATAATAAATCAAGTCAACCTCGTCCAAACTCCGGGTAGAAACCTTCATCATATATTCACCCAATAAATGCTTGGGTTTATGCATTCCCGGGGTATCAATAAAAATTATCTGTCCCTGCTCCGAGGTCAAAATCCCCTGTATCCTGGTTCTGGTTGTCTGCGGTTTATCAGATACTATTGCTATTTTAGAACCGATTAACTTATTGACCAAGGTTGATTTACCTACATTGGGTCTGCCAATGATACTAACAAATCCAGATTTCAAAACTATTATTCCCTCCTGCTTGAATTCCGCAGTGCCTCAAATTGACTCATGCTCATTCAACTAACCAAGTGAATTATCCCTCTAATGAAAAAGCATGGGGCAGCATTTCGCCCAGAGTATATTTCTTTAATTCACCTTTATCATCACTGACAATTATTTTTACTGTGGTTGTAAATTCAGCTAAGACCTGAAGGCAAGCCCCACACGGATTGACCCAGCCAATCCCGCTGCTGGTTATGGCCAAAGCAGTAAATTCCTTTTCTCCTGCCATAACCGCGTTAAATATAGCCATCCGTTCTGCACAAATAGTCAGACTATATGAAGCATTTTCTATATTGGCGCCAGTGTATACTTTGCCCCCCGCGGTTAAAAGGGCGGCCCCCACCCGGTAGTTTGAATAAGGAGCATATGCCATATCCTGGGCTTGACGAGCCAGCACCACTAAATCTTCGGATTTCATAATTGCGTCCCCCTAGCCGAACAGCCCAATAATTCTGGGACCAAACAAAAGAACTGCCACTACAATGGCGTTGAGCGCGGTTAAAAGAACCCCGCCTGCGGCCATGTCTTTGGCCAGTTTAGCCATTGGATGGCGTTCACGGCAGGCCAGATCCACTGTTTTTTCGATGGCGCTGTTTATAGTCTCTGCAGAAAGAACCATAAATATGGTTATACTTAATATTGCCCATTCAGTTGACGACAAACCAATGCTTAATCCCGCCAATATGACTAATACGGCAGCCAATAAGTGTATTTTCATATTGGCTCCGTTGACTATTGAGTAGTACAATCCATGAAAAGCATAGGAAAAGCTTCGTAACAGCCTGCTCATTTTTATTACCGTTCCAACTTCACACTATGCAGAATCTTTTCCTGAAGATCTTGCATGGTTTTATCCCCTGCTTCTGAATCGTGTTCAAATCCGAGCAAATGAAGTATGCCATGGGCAGTAAGAAAACCGGCCTCCCGGGCCAGGCTGTGCCCATATTCCTCGCTCTGGTCCTGGGCCTTTTCCATAGAAATGACTATATCACCCAGTATATTCGGTTCACCTGGGAACTCAAATTCAGGTTCATCCTCACCCAGTTCATTCATGGCAAAAGATAGTACATCGGTAGCCACGTTTTGGCCACGATATATGGAGTTTAACTTCTTTATATAAGCATTGTCCACTAGTAAAATACTTAATTCAGTATCAGCAGCGATATCTAGCAGCTTAGCGGCTGCGTCAGCAACAGCCAGGATTTTGTTCTCCAACTGGTCATCTATTTCAACCTTATTCTGCTGGTTTACTATCATCGTTTCCAAGCTGCTCTCTCCTTTTTGTAAACTCGTGAACAATATCAGGGTATTCAATCCGTTTATGATAAACCCCTTCCAAGACTTTGCAGAAGCTATTACTTAGTACATCCAAATCCTTAAAAGTCAGATCGCATTCTTCAAGCTGATGATCGTTTAATTTGTCCCGTATGATTTTCTCAACCATAATCCTAATGTTAGTCATATTAGGATTAGGTAAAGATCGAACTGCCGCCTCGACTGCATCGGCCAGCATAACCAGGGCTACCTCTTTGGTTTGAGGTTTAGGCCCTTCGTAACGGAAGCTATCTTCGTTCACCATACCCTCACCTTCTTCAGCAATAGCCTGGTTATAAAAATACTTGGCCAGACTGGTCCCGTGGTGACAAGCGATAAAATCAATTATTACCTGGGGCAGATGAGCTTCCCGGGCCAACTCAACCCCTTCTTTAACATGAGATATTATAATCAGGGCACTTAAAGCCGGGGCTATCTTGTTATGAGGTTCGTCATAACCACGCTGGTTCTCAACAAAATACTCGGAGCGTTTAATCTTACCAATGTCGTGAAAATAGGACCCCACCCTTACTAACAATGGATTAGCCCCAATCGCCTGGGCGGAGGCTTCAGCCAGATTGCCAACCATCAGGCTGTGGTGATAAGTTCCCGGGGCTTCTATCAGCAGACGTTTGAGTAGTTCATGGTTGGGATTAGAAAGTTCCAGCAGTTTGATCATACTGGTAATAGAAAAAGCACTTTCAAGATAAGGTAATGCCCCAATGGTTAACACAGCTGATAGAATACCGCTTATTACCCCCAGCAAAGCACCTACTAAAGCAACTGTTATATTAATACTCCCGTTTATTAACTCCATTGCCAGAATAGCTGCTACATTGGCAGCAGCTATATAAAAACCAGCCCGGGCCAGGTCTCCCGTCTGGCTTAAGCGGGTTACCCGGTAGACGCCAACCGTACCACTGACAAAAGCTACCGTAATTAAAGCCAATTGATTATTATCGGTCAGCAATCCCACCAATAAGGCCATTATCATGGTGACAAAATAAGCCAGGCGATTATCTATTAGAATAGCTATAAGCATTGATCCCGCCGCAATTGGAGCCAGATACCCTGCCATAACGTTTATCTCAGGCCGTTCGGCTATTTTAACCGCAGTCAGAACCCGGGAAAGCAGAATTACGATTATTACTATTAACCCCAGTAAAATAAGCAATTTATGATTCGATAAGATATCACGATAGTAGCGTTTGAGGTATTCTCTGACCAGCCAAATATCTAATAGAATAAAACCTGCCAAGCCCAACAACATCAGAGCATAACTCTTGGTTCGCTGAATTCCTAATTGCTCAAGCACTGAAATCTGTTCAGCAGTAACCCGGTCCCCTTCCCTAACAATAACCTCCCCTGCTAAAACATTTTTACGAACCGATTCAACCCCGTCTCGTGCTTGTTGGATAGCAGCCTCGGTAGCTTGTTGATCATAGATCAGATTAGGACGAATGGCATCAACCGTAATTATCTGCACTATTTGCTGTGCTGCCGGATTAAAGGCCAATTTAGCTGCCTGGTCGGCTATCTCACTATAAATACCTGGTAAGGCTTCTTGGGTAATCGGCTTATCCATAGACTGATTCAGCATGCTGAGACTGGCCTCGCGCATTTTAGAGACATCCTCTGGCGTAGCCGTCAATAGATAGTTTGTAAGATTAGCTAAATTAAATCCGGTATTGAAATCTTTACGTTTGACTAAGTCCTCCAATAAATTTCTCATGGGAGTCTTTTTATCCGCCGCTGAGGATATCAGAATATTATTAATATTATCGAAGGTACTGTTTATTTCAGAGCTTGCCGTGTTTAAAGCTACGCGGTCTTCCCGGTAAGATTTTTGCACACGGGATGCCGCTTGATCACGAAGCTCCTCGGTTTGCTTCTCATCTATTATCACGGCGTTGGTATCCGATACGATGTTTCGTTTAGCGACTTCATCTTCACGCAATAATACCTGTTGAGGATTAGAGGCGCTGAACAGAGTGGCCGTCATTATTGCAATGAAGACAAAAATAACCATCGCCCTTAGGAAAGCAATGTTATTTCTCAGACCACTTGTCCTACCTTTAAATATATATTTAAAGATTTGGGGAAGCTTCATATAATTCTCCTCAATACCTTGACTGAACTATTGTTTGGCTTCAAACACCTCGTAAGCATTGATGATCTTTTGTACCAAGGGGTGTCTGACCACGTCTTCTTTTCCTAAATATTCAAAGGAAATCCCCTTGATTCCACTCAGGATCTTTTGGATCTCTATCAGTCCGGAATATTCTTCAGGGGGTAAGTCAACCTGGGTAATATCCCCGGTTATCACTGTCTGTGATCCGAAACCCAACCGGGTAAGAAACATTTTCATTTGCTGGGGGGTGGTATTCTGGGCTTCATCCAATATAATAAATGCACTGTTAAGAGTTCTCCCCCTCATGTATGCCAGAGGGGCTATCTCAATAATGTTTTTATCTAAATAGCGTTGGGTTATATCAACCCCCAAAATATCAAATAACCCATCATATAGCGGCCTTAGGTATGGATTTACCTTTTCGATCAAATCTCCCGGCAGGAAACCCAGCTTTTCCCCAGCTTCCACCGCCGGTCTCACCAGAATTATACGTTCCACTTCCTTGTTGCGCAGGGCTCTAACCGCCATTGCCACAGCCAGGTAAGTCTTACCTGTACCCGCTGGGCCGATGCCAAACACGACATCATCCCTTAGTATAGCCTGGACGTATCTCTTTTGACCCATGGTTTTGGCCTTGATTGCCTTCCCTCTTGCAGTTGCAATCAGGGTTCCGGAGACAATAGCCTTATACCCCGGCCTTTCACCCTTCTTGAGTAGCTTGTCCACATAACCGATATCATTGGGATTGAGCTGACCTTCATTATCTACAATTTCCATTAGATCATCGATCAGCTGCATGGCATAATCCACCTGTTCCTCTTTCCCCCGTACATAAATGTCTGCCCCACGAGCAGACATATCGGTACCGCTGATCTCCTGCAGATACCGGAAATTTTCATCCCCAGCTCCAAAGAAAATGGCAGCTTGCCGGTTATCTTTTATAGCATATTTACTTTCTTTTTCGGCCAATAGCCATAGTCCCCCCAGTTATGTCAAGATTTCCTGATTAGTATAGCATATAAGCCCGCTTATTTACCAATCTCGGCGCTTCCAATCGGTTGTGGTATCCCTATATCTTCAACACCTTCCACAAACACTTTTACTCTGACAATTGGATCGCTTGGCGAAGATAAAACTTCCAAATGGGAGTCCACCATTTTTACACTGCCATCCATGACCGAGCGCAGGTTTTCCATAGCTTTTTGCCGGGCCATCTCAACCGCTTCATTGTCAGTATATTGCATAGTGTTCACCTTCTTCTCCTGAAACGCTTGGAATGATATTCCCCATCTGTTACCCGGTGTAAGCCAGTATTTCTCCGTCTGTTCATACGATGCAAAAGGGATTTCGCCCTTACCGATCAGTAAGTATGGTCCCCATGGAGAATACACATATAAGCGGTTAAATTCCACTCCGGTTGAAGCAGTCTCTTCCCATAATCTTCTGCTCTCTCCATATCCCTCATACCAGGTTCTGGCTTTAACCTGTCCTCTAGCCCTTACTTGGGTGGGTTCAGCTGCAGGCGGCGGGGTGGGCATGGTAATATGATCCGGTGGAATCGGCGGAGTCATAATGCCTGAGATCAATACATCTCCTTTTACTACTACATCACCGGCTTTTACTTGTGCCTGGCCATTAAGTACCAGTACTTCTTCTACTACTCCCTCACGGTCGGCTATTATATCACATGGTCCAGTGGTATCCCGATCCGGTAATACCTTTTCTACTACCTTGATGTTGGCTCTCACTCCTTTTATGTCACATTCAACATAGGAAATTTCGCTAAGTTCCCGGAGCATTGCTTCTTCAACCTCGATACGGCTAAAAGTCCACTTAGCTGCTCCAGGGTATAATCCATTTCGGGCTGCTGAAAGCAGAATCCTGGTGCGGTCAATATTTTGATTACCAGTGACGTCCACGAACCATACAAACGAAGACATGGTATAGAGAACCAGGATAAAAAGAATTGCTCCCGCTGTAAGCCCCATTCTTCTACGCAATATTTTCCTATAGAAGGGCAGGCCATCTCTTTTGATTATCTCCAACTCAAAACCATGCTCATCGACGATGTTTTTGAAGGCTTCGTAGCCACTGTTCCTAACCTTCAGATATATGAAATCTTCGTCTCTTTTTATATCCCAAATATAGATTCCCCGTGCTAAGGCCAGGTTAATGACCCTTTCCAGGTTGTAACCCCGAAGCCGCAGCGAAATAAATCCTCCCACCTGATCAGAAAACTTATTTGTCATTTGAACCTCCGGCCTAATCTAAATATTTAACACTGGAAATATCCCCTACTACCTTCATTTCATCGGGCATCAAGGCTTGGATTTCCAGGTTTTCCCCATTTACTTCGAGAAATCCCCGGCTGAGGTTAATGCGCATCCGTACAGTTGAATATTCAATGATCCCTTTATGGTTCTCGAGGTATAACTCATTCCTGCCGGTAATAGTCAAACGGGGCAGATCTAGCACAATATCTGCAGGAATCTCCAGAAAATCAGCCATTGCTTTGCTAATTGCTTCCCGTTTTGATTCCATATATAGTCCTCCTTTTTACCAACCGCCTGGCTAATTTGATATCGGATGTTTCCCCGGTAAACGAGAAGAAAAGACGCCTATATATCAAAAAATATATGCTTGAACAATGCAGTAAATGCGCAAATATGACTGATCAAGAAGCCTACTGCTTTTCCCCATAAAATAAAAAAACGTGCCTGCTGTGCAGACACGTCCACTGAAGTTTTATTGGCTAACCTATAGCTATAGCAACGATACTCAATAAAAATGAGGCTATAACAACACCCACGATTACCAATGTTACATTTCTCTGCCGTTTATTTTGCATCCCTTTGTTCATAAATGACACCCGGCATTCCCCCATTGTTCTATGTTTAAGCCAAAAAGTCTGGTATGCTTGCTACCAGACTTTTTATTTTCTGCTTCATTCTAAAATTTCTTCTTCTTACGGGCAGCTTCTGATTTCTTTTTCTTCCGAATACTTGGTTTCTCATAGTGTTCATGTTTTCTAATATCTTGCATAACCCCTGACTTCTGACAAGTACGCTTAAACCTCTTCAGCGCACTATCCAGGGATTCATTCTTTCCTACTTTTACTTCGCTCATTATATCCCTCCCCTCACCTGACCAGGCTGATAGACGCCATTATATTTTACATTCCTTAATGGCTTAAAGTCAAGATTATTCGGGAGGCCAACCCATAGGTTTGCCGCCCAGCAAATGATAGTGCAGGTGGAAAATAGACTGCCCTCCCCATGGACCACAGTTATTCACCAGGCGGTAACCTTGTTCATTGATACCTTCATTCTGGGCTAAGCGAGAGGCCAATAACTGTATACGTCCCAATAGTTCTGCATGTTCCGAACCAGCTTCATTAAGTGAGGAAATATGAACTTTAGGAATAATCAGTAAATGTACCGGTGCAGCCGGGTTTATATCCTTAATGGCAACCATACTCTCGTCTTCATAAATAAACTCAGCCGGTATTTCCCTGGCCAGGATCCTGCAGAATAAACAATCAGGCGCAGTCACAGTTTTTCACCTCCCTCTGATCACCGTAGGTCATATATTAGGCTAAGCTCCTTAGAGCAAAATAGCTTAAATTTACATCAAACGCGCTACTTCCTACATTTTATCAAATAATTGGCCTATTACAATAGGCATGTGTAAATCTTATCCATTCCGTGTCATTTTACTGCCCGAATATAGCCAGGCATTTCTGTATTGGACTATTGTGTAGCATCCCCAACCCAATCCAATCCGCCAATTATTTCTTTAAGTTTATTAAATTCCTCGAGGTTAAGAGAAACACCCTTGCCTATCTTCTGGTGTTCCGGTCCCCAATCACGGATGTCCAACTTGGCAGGCCGTTCATTCCAGCTCACCATGTTGACTTCTTTTTGCCAGCCTTTGGTGCTTTCCGATAAAACCCCCAGGCTTTTAGTAATCGCAAATCTGAATTCTGACACACATATTCCTCCCCTTTTAGCTAATAATCCAGGTTAAGCTTTTAACCGATCAACCCGTCCAATCTTTTACCATTGTTGTTATTTTATTACAAATTAATCGATGTGTCACCATTTTTCTCGAACTAGCGTTCCAAAAAAAAACACCCGTCCATTATATTGGGTGGGTGTCATTTAATCTTCGCCGTACAGTAAATCTACAGCAGGTCTGCCCAACTGCGTTGTGCCAGTAATATGCGCATTAATGAAACAGTCTTCTCTTTTTCCGAAGCAATAAAAAAGAAGACATAATTTTCTATCCATAATTTGCGTATTCCGGCAGTCACCAGTTTTTCATCATTAACCAGTGCATAGCTAAAAGGCCGCAGGGTTAAATCGTCCTGTACTTTGTTCAGGTCAGCCAGTAAGCGCTCTGTCAAAGATTCATTCTTGCGCACATTGATAAATTGTTCAATTAATTCCCGAAGATCTTCCCTGGCCTGTTCAGTAATTAAGACCTCGTATTTGCTCACTCGGTAAGCTCCTTCTTAATGTCCTGAAAGGCAGTGCCAAAGGGTTTTAGTTTGCCAGCCTTAATTGAATCCATGCCTTCGTCGAGCAGTTTATACAATTCAAACTTACCCAGCAGGCCTTCGAAAGTCTCAATGCTCATAATGACCAGATCTCCATGCCCATTCTTGGTGATATAGACCGGTTCGCCGTATTTGTGGCAGAAGTCGGAGATTTCATTATATTTGTTCCTTAGATCAGAACTAGGCCGAATAGATGGCACAGCAAGCCCTCCCATTCATCAGATATGCATATTATATCGTTTTAATGATAAAAGGAACAGGTTTTCATAAGTGTTTTTTGTATTAAGAAAGGAGGCTCAAATGAAACAGCCAGGCTATATTCTGGATCCTATCGCATATTCTGCTGTTGAAGTATCGATTTTAAGCCGTACAAGCTGCCGGGTAATATCTTCCGGGGAGCTGAAACGGATATTAATATAATTGTCACTAAGGCCTAAATAGGTATCATCCTGTAAACGCCTCTCCACCAATGTCTCTAACTCGCATCCGATCGATGCCTGGATAAACTGCTGGCGCTTGACTTGCCCCAGGCCCAATAAATCCTGGCTGCGCTTATGTTTGTAAGCAGTTTCTACCTGAGGATCAATTTCAGCAGCTCGGGTACCTGCCCGGGGCGAATACTGGAAGACATGCAGTTCATATATAGGCAATTCCTCAATCAATCTATAGGTATCGAAAAAATCCTGGTCATCTTCAGAGGGATAACCTACCATCACATCGGCGGTAAAAGCTGCTCCGGGAACAAGCTGGGCGGCTTTCAAAACCAAGTCCCGATAATATTCACGGCTGTATCGCCGCCCCATAGATAGCAGAATACGATTACTGCCACTTTGGAGGGGAATATGGAAATGCCGGCATATCCTCGCCTCACCAGCTGCCAACTCCAGCAACTGGTCATTGAGTTCCAAAGGTTCTATAGAACTCAGACGGATCCGATACTGACCGGCAACTTCCTGCAGTACCTTTGCTAATAACCGGGTTATATCCCATCCCGGAATATCCAGTCCGTATTGGCCAGTATGTATCCCGGTAAGCACGATCTCCTTATAGCCTAATTCAACCAAATTATTAATTTCCGCTACTACGTCAGCTGGTTTCTTGCTGCGCACCGGTCCCCTGGCCAAAGGCACTATACAATAGGAGCAAAAACTCTGACAGCCATCCTGAATCTTAACAAAAGCCCGGGTGCGTTGGTGGTGACAGGAATATAAAGTTGGGATTAAACCAACATTAGCAGCTGACGGCGTTAACCAGATCCTCTGGGCGAAGCCGTTTAAATATCTATCCACAATACTGCCGATTTGGTCTTTACATTGGTTTCCCACTATGAGGCCCAGGCCTTCTATAGCAGAGAGCTGTTCTGTGTTTACCTGAGCCAAACAACCGGTAGCTACCACCAGCATGCCAGGATTGCTGCGTATAGCCCTACGCAGGATGGCTCTTGATTTACGATCGCTTATATGGGTAACCGTACAAGTGTTAATCACACAAACATCAGCAGGGTCACCAAATTCAACGATCTGGTAACCCCGCTCAATAAAGTCCTCTATAAGTTGTTCAGTTTCTACCTGATTCACTTTACAACCCAGGGTATGAAAGGAAACTCTCTTCATTCTACCTTCCTTGTCGGCCCCATTACTGCCAACGCTGTGAGCCACAGCCGGTTATTTCAAGCTATAGCCGCCGTGCTGCTACCCCAATCCAGTCTATATCCTGCAGTACCTGTTCTATCTCGAAACCATTATCCTCCAGCGCCCTTTGAACCGATGGCCAGCGGCTGTCAACAATGCCGGAACCAAAGAAGTATCCCCCTTTGGCCAAAGCCTGGGCCGCCTCAGGTATCAACTCAACCACTACTTCAGCGGTTATATTAGCCAGAACCATATCCGCCTGCCGGCCTTTAATACTCTCCACAATATCCCCGGCTTGCACCTTGATCCTGTCCTGGAGATTATTTAGTGCCGCATTTTCACGGGCTATTCTGACTGCCAATTCATCAATATCCATGGCAAGCACATCGATGGCCCCTAATTTAACGGCAGCTATTGATAATATCCCCGATCCGCAACCAGCATCAATTACTTGTTCCCCACCCTTCACATATTGATCCAGAAACCGCAGGCAGAAGCGGGTGGAGGCATGTATGCCGGTACCGAAAGCCATTCCAGGATCTATGTTTACAATGACTTCATTTTCACTGGCTTGATATTCTTCCCAGGAGGGTTTAATAACCAGCCGTTCACCTATTTTAAAGGCGTGATAATATTTCTTCCAGGTCTCCTCCCAATCTTCATTGCGAACCTCGTTAATAAATATTGGGCATTTAACCTGGAAGTTGGTCTCTACTGCCTCGATTGCCCTGGCAAAATCCTCAAAAACATCTCGTTCCTCAGGGAAATAAGCCTTTACCACCACGAATTCATGGCTCAGAAAATCTTCCGACACCGAGTCGGGCTTCCATTTTCCCTGGTTTACGTACTTCCGGGCCGCTTGCGGGTCTTCTATAATTACTCCCCCCGAGCCCATGCTGTGGAATATGCCTGCTATAGCTTCCACACATACTCCTTCGGTAAGTACGCTATATTCTTTCCAATTCACAGTCAACGACTCCTTTTAACCCATGGCATCCTTTAATTTATCGAACAAACCCTTTTTGGATTCTTTGTCTTCCCCTTCATTAAATAAGGTCGATAATACCTCTTTTTGTTTTTTACTAAGGCGGGTCGGTATCTTCACATTGATCCGTACCTTTAAATCGCCATTGCGATGACCCTGAAGATGAGGAATTCCTTTATTCTTAACCGTAAGCACATCTCCGGGTTGGGTTCCTTCCGGAATATGCAAAAGATGGCTGTCCCCCCGCAGCAATGGCACCTCTATATCGGCCCCTAATGACGCTTGAACCATATTAATATCCAGGTCACAGATTAAGGTGTACCGATCTCTTTTAAAACGGGCATGGTTTTTCACCACCACAACTATATAAAGGTCCCCGGGTGGTCCCCCCAAGATACCTTCCTCGCCTTCACCCTGTATCCTTAACCTGGCCCCGGTATCAATTCCAGCCGGAATTCTCACATTAATGCTGCGTTTTCGTTTGACCTTACCCCTACCCTTGCATGACGCACATGGTTTCTCAATAATTTGACCTTCCCCATTACATCTATTGCAGGTATGAGTGGTTTCAAAACGTCCAAATGGGGTGTTTTGCACTGAACGCACCTTTCCGGTCCCGTTACACTGGGGACAGGTAGTCACATTTGATCCGGGCTCTGCTCCGCTCCCATCGCATTTTTCACAGCTTTCCACCCGCATGATTTCCATGTCCTTCTCAGCGCCAAAAACAGCATCCTCGAAACTAATATCGAGGCGGATTTCCCGGTCCGCTCCTCGTTGAGGTCCTCTCCGGCGTTGGCCTCCCCCGCCAAAGAACATGTCGAATATATCGCCAAATCCACCCATACCGCCAAAGTCAGCAAATCCGCCGCCCATACGGTTGGGATCAAAAGCATCGTGACCATATTGATCATAGGCTGCTTTCTTCTGCGGGTCACTTAGGACTTCATAAGCTTCCGCAACCTCCTTGAACTTCTCAGCTGCGTTCTCGTCCTCCTTGTTGACATCGGGATGGTATTTTTTAGCCTTCTGCCGATAGGCTTTCTTGATTTCCTCCGGCGAAGCTGTTTTGGTTACTCCCAAAACCTCGTAGTAGTCACGCTTGGAGGCCATTATTCCCCACCTTCCTGATTAACCTTACCTATTTCCCCTTCTCATCATCGGAGATATTGTAGTCGGCATCTATTATATCGTCTTCTTCGCCACCGCTGCCCGGTTCGGGGTTGGCATTCTGATACATCTTACTGGTAAAGGCATACATTGCCTTTGTCAAATCCTCCGTCTTAGCCTCAATTTCGGCCACATCATCACCGGCCAGAGCCTTTTGCAGCTCTTCTTTGGCGTTATTTACCGCCGTCCGGTCGGCTTCGTCTATCTTATCTTCAAACTCTTTCAGGTTTTTGTCAACTTGATAAATGATGCTGTCGGCGGCGTTTCTGGCTTCAATCTCCTTGAAGCGTTTGCTGTCTTCCTCCGCAAATTTTTCTGCGTCTTTAACCATACGATCAATATCTTCGTCGCTTAAACCACTGGAAGACGTAATGGTGATTTTTTGCTCCTTATTGGTTGCCAAATCCTTGGCGGTTACGTTGACTATGCCATTGACATCGATATCGAACTTGACCTCTATTTGCGGTACTCCCCGCGGAGCGGGAGGAATCCCGGTCAACTGGAACCGGCCTAGGGTCACGTTATGCTGAGCCAGTTTTCTCTCTCCTTGCAGGACATGAATATCAACCGAAGGCTGATTATCAGCAGCGGTAGTAAACACCTGGCTCTTGGATACCGGTATAGTGGTATTGCGGTCAATGATTTTAGTGAATACTGCTCCCAAAGTCTCAATACCAAGTGACAGGGGGGTTACATCCAGCAGTACTACGTCGGTGACATCACCAGTCAATACGCCTGCCTGGATGGCGGCTCCCAGAGCTACCACTTCGTCCGGATTGATCCCCTTAAAAGGTTCCTTGCCGGTATAAGTCTTGACAGCTTCCTGTACCGAAGGCATCCGGGTCGATCCACCTACCAGGATTACTTTATCCAAATCCGATGCCTTGAGGTTAGCATCTTTCATAGCCTGTTTCATTGGCCCGACTGTCTTTTCTACCAGATCAGCAGTCATCTCATTAAAACGAGCTCTGGTCAAAGTTCTTTCCAGATGCAAGGGACCATCCTGGTTGGCTGTTATATAAGGTATGTTAATATCTACACTCATTAGACTGGATAATTCATGTTTGGCTTTCTCGGCTGCTTCTTTGAGCCGATGCATGGCCATTTTGTCCTTGTTCAAATCGACGCCGTTATCCTTCTTGAATTCGTCCGCCAACCAATTAATAATTCTTTCATCGAAATCGTCTCCGCCCAGACGGTTGTTACCGCTGGTGGCTTTAACCTCGAAGGTGCCATCACCAATTTCCAATATAGACACGTCGAAGGTTCCCCCGCCCAGATCGAATACCATGATCGTCTGGCTCTCTTCTTTATCCATCCCGTAAGCCAGCGCTGCAGCGGTTGGTTCGTTAATTATGCGCAAGACTTCCAAGCCGGCTATCGTTCCAGCATCCTTGGTGGCCTGCCGCTGGGCATCGGTAAAATAGGCTGGGACGGTGATAACCGCTTGAGTAATCTTTACACCCAGATAACTTTCCGCATCGGTTTTCAGTTTCTGCAAGATCATGGCGGAAATCTCGGGAGGCGAGTACTTCTTGCCCTCAATGCTTACTTTATAGTCAGTTCCCATCTGTCTTTTAATAGAAGAAACAGTTCTTTCCGGGTTGGTTGTTGACTGCCTTTTGGCTACCCGCCCCACCAAGCGTTCTCCCGTTTTGGAAAACCCAACCACTGAAGGCGTAATCCTTTCACCCTCAATGTTGTTTATTACTACTGCTTCTCCACCTTCCATTACTGCTATGACCGAGTTGGTAGTACCAAGGTCAATTCCAACTACTCTTCCCATTCGAAGACACCTCCAATATTTATGAACTAACCTTCACCAGGCTAGGTCTTATTACCCTATCATGCATAACATATCCGGTTTGGAACTGCTCTATGACCGTATTTTCAGGATGCTGGTCACTTGCTTCCACGGTTAGGGCCTCATGATACTGAGGATCGAAAGGCTTCCCAACGCTTTCAATCGTGGTTACCCCTTCTCCCTTTAGTACTTCATCCAGGCGGCTGGCAATCATCTCCACACCTTTGACCATGGCCTCTATGTCTCTGGTGTTGTGCGCTACCTCAAGGGCCCGATGTAAGTCATCAATAATAGGCAGCATTTTCTTAATCATGCTAACGTTAGCAAATTTTAAGTATTCTTCCCGGTCCCGAGCACTGCGTTTCTTGGTATTCTCTACCTCTGCCAGGGCACGCAGATAATTATCATGGTTTTTTTGGGCTGCCTCTTTTTGTTTAAATAATTCCTCATTTAGTTTTTCCTCGGGACTCTTCTCGTCAGTCTGCTCAATCACCTGATCTGTTTCGGTTATGTTTTGCTCAACCACATTCTCCTGCGAATTTTCTTCCATTTCCACCTTCACCTCTATTCTATTGAATCCTGGGTATCAAATTCCTTATTCTTCATTTTGATGATGGAATCAATTCTCAATATAGCCGTAGCTACTTCACCAGCAGTTCTTAGGGCATGAATCTTGACTAAAGCCGGATCAACAATACCCTGGGCCATGGCATCTATCAAGCGGCCTTCTTCATAATCTAAAGTAATGCTGTCCATGCCCGTACGATTTTGCTCAGCTATTACCTCACGTATTTTCTCGAGGGGATTAAATCCAGCATTGGCAGCTATACACGCAAAGGGCCGCTGGAGGGATTCTTTAACTACCGATACCCCATAGGACACCATACCTTTTAACTCGCCAGCTAAGCTGTCCAGTTGCTGAGAGACCCATAATTCAATCGTTCCTCCCCCGGGGACCACCCCTTTTTGTATAGCTGCCTGAACTGCAGCGGCTGCATCCCGGGCAATTCGCTCCTTCTCATCGGCTACTTCCTCGGTGGCTGCTCCTACCAGTATGGTGGCCTGAGCTACTCCTTGGCCTCCTAAAATCGAAATGCTGCCCAATTTCTCATTAACCAGCACCCGGTTGGCATATCCGAAGTAACCCGATAATTGATCCTCTGAACGATTCAATCCACTTCTCTTAATCTTATGTGCCCCGGTATGTTTGCATACCCGGTCCAATTCGCGCCTGGATACACGGTGAACGGCTAAAACATTGGCCTCGGCGAAAATCTGCTCACCTATATCGTCTATACTGCGGTCCACTAAAACCATATTTACACCCATCGCACAGATTCGGCGCAGATTGATTTCATAATGCTTTCTATTTTCCAGGTAATGCAGAAACCCAGCTTCAGTCTTCTTGGACTCGCTATCTATATCTTCCGGTGCAAGGGCATCATCAACCACCAATATCTTAACTCCGGAAAAATCATGCGGCATGTCGTTATTAAGCGGGGACCGATTAATAATGGTGCCCATAAATACTTGGTTGGCCGCACTTTCTCGGGCAGATATCGCGTCAGCCAATTTATACTCCGGATCCAATAGTTTTTCCCGGCCTACGATCTTGGCCCCCTCTATAATCAAGGCCGCCAGATCCTTTTGATCACGGCCGGCGATAGCAGCCACGTTTAAGAGAATGGGATCCTCAACTGAGTCAATAATTCGGGTTTGCTTCTCCAGGAGCTCCACGCTCCGCTGAATACCGAGTTTAATACCCTGAATAACTTGAGTGACAGGCACTCCCTTGATAACCTGATTAGCGCCTTCGACTACCAGGGCTCCCGCCAAAATAGTAGCCGTAGTGGTGCCATCCCCAACCTCAGCCTGTTGAGCCCGAGCCGCATTTATTATCATACGGGCGGCTGGATGGTTTACTGCCATTAGTTTGAGAACAGTGACCCCGTCATTGCTTATAACCACGTCTCCCAGGCTGCCCACCATCATTATATCCAAGCCCTTCGGACCTATGGTTCCTTCTATGGTCTGGGCAACCAAACGCGCAGCATTGGCATTGCTCAATAATGCCTGTACTTTTTCTTCTGCTTCGCTCTTCGGGTTATTTTTATCGGACATTGTAACTCCTCAAAACATATGAATGAAAAAACCTATTTCTTAAGTCCCCGGTGGTTAAGAATCTCATCTATAATCCGGCTTACGGATTCCACCGTCCCGGCTGCCTTCCAATACTCCATCCGTACCGGACCGATTACGCCCATTTTACCCATTTCTCCCGCAGTTTTATAACCGGCAAAAACCAGGCTCATCTCTTTAATATCTTCGTTTTTATTTTCTTTCCCGATTCTGATATCTACACCTTCGGTTATTTTATCAGGAATGATATCTTTAAGCTGACCATCTTCTTCGAAAATGGTCAGGACTTTCCTAAGCTTATCTAAATCCTTGAATTCGGGCTCCTTAATAATATTAAGGGCTCCGGTAATTACTACCCGTTCATCCTGCGAGTTGTCAAGGAGACTGCTTATCGCGTCCAGGGCTTTCTCGACAACCAGCCTCCGGTTCTTAATTTCATCACGCAATACCATTAAATCACCGCGTTTGAGTTCATGCAGCTTTTTTCCCCTTAAAGCACGATTAAACAGATCTCCTATTATCTTCAGATCCTCGGGCTGCATTGCAGAGGGAATATTTATCCGGCGGTGCAGCATGATGCCGAGATCGGTTACTAACAGAACAATTGCCTGTCCTTCCTGAATAGGTATGATCTGCAGGCTGTGAAATTGGCTCAGCTTGACTGACGGTACAATGATAAAGGAAGCATAATTGGTAATCTGGGACAGGAAGTGTCCTATTCGCTGGACAACATCGTTCCAGTCCTGCATGCGATCATCCAGGGTCTGATGGAGTAAGCCAATTTGCTCATCACTGGGAATTTCGTTTTCCATCAAGAAATCCACGTAATAACGAAACCCTTTCTCTGACGGTATGCGCCCAGCTGAGGTATGAGGTTGTTCCAGATAGCCCATTTCCTCCAGGTCAGCCATTTCATTTCTTACAGTAGCAGCGCTTATATTCAGGCCATGCTTTTTAACTACCGCCCGGGATCCAACCGGTTCCGCTGTAGAGACATAGTCCTTGATTATTGATTCGAGTATGCATCTCTGTCTTTCCGTTAATGGCATAATTATCACCCGCCCTGTTAGCACTCTCGTCTCACGAGTGCTAATCACAGTTTCTTAAAAAATATCATTTGCCCAGCCGGTTGTCAAGCCATAGCTATCAGCTTACAAACTGACTGAGCACTTGATTCGAAATAAAATATGCCCGAGGGGTTAAATAAATATTGCTGTCGACCTTTAATAACCCCTGCGATTGAAAATTATCTATTATTCTTTTATAACCAACCAGCAAATCGACGCCAAAACGCCGTTTAAACTCATCCCGGTTAATTCCCTTGGTCAATCGCAGTCCCATAACCACCGCTTCAGCCATTTTCTGACCTGAATCAAGGATTTCAAGCACTGACCTGCGGTTTAAATCTTCATCAAATATAGAACTCATGTATGCTTCCAACGGGGGTGAATTTAAGCTGCGCTGCCGTCCATCAAAACTTACGGCGCCAACGCCTATCCCCAAATAAGATCCCACATTCCAATAAATCAGATTGTGGCGGCATTGATACCCGGCCAGGGCAAAGTTTGAAATTTCATAATGTTGATAACCCTGGTTATGAAGAAAATCCCGGGTGAGATAATAGAAATCAGATTCAGTGCCATCATCCAGGGCAGTCAGTTCCCCGGCTGCTATCTTAAGGGCCAGGGGGGTAGTCGGTTCTAACTGCAGCAGGTAAGCGGAAACATGCTGGGGGTAGTAGATGGCAGCCTTCCGCAGGTTGGATAGCCAATCATCCTGGCTTTGGCCTGGCAAGCCATAAATAAGGTCTACATTAATGTTGTCGTAACCAGTCTGACCGGCCCACTCAAGACATTCAATCGCTTGCCCGGCATTATGCATTCGTCCCAGCAGCTTCAGTTCCTCGTCAGCAAAAGACTGGATACCGATGGACAACCGGTTTATCCCCGCCCGTCTGTATTCTATCAAGTCCTGGCGGGTAACCGTAGCCGGATTTACCTCAATAGACACTTCCACTTCACTGGCTGGTTGATAATTCTTGTATATAGCTTCGATAATACGTGCAATCTGCCCAAATTCCATAAGACTAGGGGTGCCGCCGCCAAAGTATATACTGGTAAACGGGAATGGAAACTCAGAGGTCCGCCGGGATAATTCAAGTATCAAACACCGGGTGTACTCCTCATATAGCTTTGGATTTATCAGGGGCAAGGAATAAAAATCACAGTAATAACATTTGTGCAGGCAAAAAGGGATATGAATATATATACCCATGGGATCGGGCTTATTTCTCACTATCTATCTCCATTACTGACATAAAAGCATCGCGCGGAACTTCGACCTTGCCAATCTGCTTCATACGCTTTTTGCCTTCCTTTTGTTTCTCCAATAACTTCTTCTTCCGGGTGATATCCCCGCCGTAACATTTGGCCAACACATCTTTGCGCAGGGCTTTAACGCTTTCCCGGGCAATGACCCGGTTACCGATGGAAGCCTGAATGGCAACTTCGTACAGCTGACGGGGTATAATTTTGCGGAGCTTCTCAGCTAGAGCCCGGGCCCGGTAATAGGCTTTATCCTTATGACAGATAGTACTCAACGCATCTACCGTCTCTGCATTTAACATGATATCCAGTTTAACCAAGTCGGATACCTCATAGCCGCGCAAATCGTAATCCAGGGATGCATATCCCCGAGTTCTGGATTTCAAGCCATCGAAGAAATCAACCAGTATTTCTGCTAGAGGCAGACTGTAGCTCAATACGACCCGATGCGGAGTAAGGTATTCCATATTTAAGAACTGGCCCCTCTTTTCCTGGCATAATTCCATCACTGTTCCCACATAATCATTGGGAACCATAATTGACGCCTTTACATAGGGCTCCATGACTTTTTCGATTCTTTGCGGGTCCGGCCAGCGGCTGGGATTACGGACCGATATCTCGCTGCCATCGGTAAGCACTAGTCTATACACGACACTGGGCGCGGTAGCCATGAGGGTTAAATCGTACTCTCTTTCCAACCTCTCTTTGACGATTTCGAGGTGTAGTAATCCCAAAAATCCGCATCGGAATCCTAATCCCAGAGCATCTGACGATTCCGGTTCGTAAACTAGGGATGAATCATTTAGTTTGAGTTTTTCCAAAGCATCGCGGAGCCTCTCGAAATCATTGTTTTCCAGGGGATAAAGTCCGCAGAATACTACCGGCTTAACCTCCTGATAACCTTCCAGGGGACTCAGGGCCGGATTATCCGCACTGGTAATAGTATCCCCGACCTTGGTGTCAGTGACATTCTTTATGGCGGCAGCCAAATAACCTACTTCGCCGGCTTTAAGACAATCAACCATAGTCATGAACGGCGAAAGAACGCCGAGCTCAGTAACTTCGAAATCCTTTCCGCTTGACATCATCCTGATCATATCACCCTTGCATAATTGACCGGAATCAACCCGTATATATGAAATCGCCCCTTTGTAGGGATCAAAATAGGAGTCAAAAATCAGTGCCCTGAGCTTTTCGGCGGGATCTCCCTTAGGAGGCGGTATCCTGGCCACTATGGCTTCCAGTACCTCCTCTATGCCAATGCCCAATTTAGCTGAAATCGGTATAATCTCCTGTTTATCCAGCCCCAGTACATCTTCCATTTCCTGTTTGACGACTTCAGGCTCGGCCCCGGGTAAGTCTATCTTATTGACCACCCCGATTATTTCCAGATTCATATCCATGGCCATATAGACATTAGCCAAAGTCTGCGCTTCAATCCCCTGGGAGGCATCAACCACCAGCAGCGCCCCTTCACAAGCAGCCAGACTTCTCGATACTTCATAAGAAAAGTCCACATGCCCCGGAGTATCAATAAGATTAAGAATATAGGTTTGGCCGTCGCGGGCGGTATAATTGAGCCTTACTGGCTGAAGTTTGATAGTGATTCCCTTTTCCCTTTCCAAATCCATTTTGTCCAGGAACTGCTCCCTCATCTCCCGGGCACTTAAAGCACCGGTGATCTGCAATAACCGGTCGGCTAAAGTAGACTTACCATGATCTATGTGAGCAATGATGCTGAAATTTCGTATCCGATCTTGCAAAGCAAACCCTCCAAAAACATCCGTCAGCCATGATAACCGCCCTTCATTATAACCTATCCGGGATAATGTCATCAATCCAGCCGGTCGGAGTTCAAGTTTTTATAAGGTCTCTCTTTTGTTATTATTATGGATAGAAAATAGTGAGGGGGATTTCGAGGATGAGCGATCTTATGTTCGCCTTTTTGTTTCCTACGGTACTGGTGGCTTTCTATCTTGGACTTAACTGGCAGACATTTAAGAACAGCAGGAGACTGCAATTATTGACCGGCCTGGGGATTTTGCTTTATTATTCTGGTTTGGCGTTATACCATATTAATCCATCCATAGGTTCACTGTTAAGATTAGGCGGCGCGTTATTATTCATCGTTTTGGTACTAAATCAGGTTATAACTCGGCGCAAATAAAAAAGCCGGCCTTAATAGGCCGGAACACAATAGCAATCATTGCATCAGACTGCTGTATACGTTCAATGCCCTGCCCATACGTTTGAACGATTTCCAAGCCTGGGTACGGACGGCATCTTCCAGGTCTTCAGCTTTTATCTGGTAGGCTCCTCTGTTGATGTAGTAGTTATCCCCCAGAGTTGAGATCTTGATAACGTCATCGTTGGTTTGCAGCACTAGGAAAGGATCCTGGGATAAAGTGAGACTGCTTATCCCCCAGGCAGAGAGGCTTAGCCCCATGAATACCAGAACTAATATCATTATTACAAGTGAAGTATGGTACAACCTCACCATATCCTTTATTTAGCCTCCTTCAGTACCTCTATCAAAATCTCGGTAAACAGTTGAGCCGATCGGGTAACCTCATCCAGGGTATTTGTGTCACTGCCGAGTTCCAACAGCAGGGCCCTAGGGTGATACTCCTGATTATATGTCCCAGCTTTAGTAATAACCCCTTTGATTAAGCCCGGATACATTTCCTCGCCTTGACTATAGATCTTTTGGGCAAAACTATAATTTTGTTTCCAGTTGGGGTGAGGTTTACGCTCGTTAGTGCCAACCACAATCAGAATTCGAGCACACTTTTTACCATCAACGGTCACGGTCGAGGCTTTCCCTTCCCCTGGTATACTATCCCGGTGAATGTCAAACAGGCCCAGAATATTTTTATTAGCTGTCACTATTTTATTCACTGTCTGGCGCGATAGGGTATAGCTCTTGTTATAATCAGCATCATGGATGGTATCCACAAACTGGGCCTGCAAACCTGAATCCTCCAATGAGTTGGCCATTGTGGCAGCCACCTGATTAATCAGTCCTCTTTTTCCATCCAGACGAGCCTGGCCGCTGTTGGGAATATAGGTTTCTCCGCTGTGGGTGCAGTAAAGGAATATCTGGCTTTTCTGAAAACGAGCCAGGGTCTCGGCATCCAGGGCTTCGGGCTGATCATCCTCAGCGTTTTCCTCAGTTAAACTAACATCTGTTTCCGGATCAACAACATCGTCTTCTTCGCTGTACTCAGTGAGAGCCAGGGCTTGTATATGTGACCCTATCAAGTTCTCCGGGATAGTCAAAGCGTTGTATTCGTTTTCCAGCTTTTTATCAGGGATGTTATTGACCCCCGCTAAAAGAACATTGTTTTCCTGTAACAGCAGTTCAGCTTGTCTTTCCGTAATCTGCACCCCGGAAAAAGGCAGGAATATATTCTCAAGACTAAGAAAATCCATTCCTTCGCTGAAGCGACGGTTGATATCCAGGCTTAAACCAACAATGATGACCGCCAAAAACAACTGTATAAATAAAAACCCTTTTATGAAAGAGAGTAAGTTCCGTTTCCTCAATTTGGATCACCTCGTCCCCTCAGTGCTGATAAATTCTATTCTTTAAAACACCAAATAGAACTAAAACCGGGACAAGGTTCTGATTTATTTATTATTAGTATTACGCTCAAAAAAAAAGCTATCCCTGGCATTGCAAAAAATAACCTGTAGTGATATAGTATATCTGTTAACTTTAAATATCCAAGGAGGTGAAAGTGTGGCAAAAAGCAAAACCCCCGCCAAGAGAGCCAGGAATGCAGAGAAGGCCAGAGTGAGAAACAAAGCTTATAAAAGCAGCCTAAAGACCGGTATAAAACGGTTTGAGGTGTCTCTGACATCCGATGACGTGGATGCAAGCAGGGAGAAATTGTTGCAGGCAACCTCCTTGATAGATAAAAGCGTATCCAAAGGTATTTTGCACAAAAACAATGCAGCCCGGAAGAAATCCAAGCTGACCAAAAAGTTTAACGCTCTTGCTCAATAAGAAAAGCTATTTTAAACCTGTTCTTTGAACAGGTTTTTTTGTGTCTAAGAAAACCCATTCGAGACAGAGCGATCAAAAAAGGCTTTGAGCAAGGCAATCGGGAGACCTGTGATTGAGGCGTACATGAGGTACGTCGATTGAACGTGAATACCGTATTAACGCAGCTATCAGCCTTTTATTGACGGTCTTGGACCTGTTCTTTGAACGGGTTTTTCTATTTACCACACAACTCAACCAGTAAGGTTTCCATTACTATTTGCGGATCCTTGCTTTCGCTTTTAAAGGTAATATCGGCAGCCAACAATTTCTCAAAAATTAAGCGAATATCCCCAGAAGTAAAGCGGGATGCTTTGTCCAGCATTTTCTTGATCACAAAATCCTTCATGCCGGTTACCTCGGCTATCTGGACATTACTTAAGCCAGATTTATGATAAAACAGCACCTTACTTAAGGAAACATATTGCTGGGTTATCATCGCCAACAGCAACAAATGGGGTTGTCCCTGCTCCAAAAGCTGGCGGAAAACCACCAGCGATAACTTGAGGTTGCGGTTCAGCAAAGCATCGGTCAGTTTAAAAATACTGGTCTCCTGGTGGCTGTCCAGATGGTCGTCCAATTCCTCCATACCCAGCGGTCCTTGGCGCTCTATCAAAGACAGCTTATCAAACATATTCTCCAGGTAATACATATCCTGACCGCTGCTGGCGATCCGGCTAATGACTGCCGGGGATGCCTGCAGTTTACGCTGTTCCATCTCTCCCTGACACCATTTCTCCAAATCCTTAGGAGTCAGGGACCTAATATTGATAACCCGGGCCATTTTATTAAGGAATTTAGTGACTGGATTGGTGGGATTATTCTCCAGCGCAGTTATGATAAGCACCTGGCCATCGTTATCATGCTGGAAATAATCTTCGAGCACCTGGAGCCTCTCTTCCGTCTTCTTGGCTTTTCGGGTTGATTTTCCCAGCCACCATGGATTTTTTATGATAACCATGCGGGCCAGGGCAAAAAGCGGGCTGAACTCCAAAATCTGGCCCAGTTCGGCTGCAGATATCTCATCGGCATCGACCGGTACTATCTCTGGATCCTCTCCGCTGGTCGCAGCCAGGTCCGCCGCCAATTCCCCAATCTTTTTATCTATGAGGTATCCTTCTGATCCCCACAAGTAATAGACAATATTATTAGCCATCCGTATTGCCACCTTTGTCTATGTTTAAAAATGCTTTCCACAATCCCTCCTATTATTATAAACATTCAGCTGGGTTTACGGGTAGCTGCTTGGCGCTGAACGAAGTTCTCGCAATCCCATAATATAATTACCATTTAAGCCAAGCATTAATTCTACCTATTAGATAGCTGCTATTAAAACGCATAACCCGGTAATAAGGCCCTCCCGACGGCAGGCTTCGCCAGAGGCGGGCGTAAAAAACCAGGGCCAGGATGGCCGACGCCAGTTCAGAAACAGAAAATGCCAGCCAGATACCGTTTACGCCTAGATTATCGGCCAGGATACACAGGCACGGCAGGAAAAATACTATCTGCCTTATTCCTGATAAAACCATTGCAGCCACTCCCCGGTCTATCGCCTGCAATATACTGCCGAGGATAATGATCGGGCCCATTACGGGCAGGCAGAGAGTAGCCAGTCGGATACAGGTTATTCCTGCCAATATCAGTTCTCTATCACTGGTAAAGCATTTCATGAGCCACTCCGCATTAGCCTGCATAGCTAACCAGCCCAACGAAACAAATACTAAAGATACAACCGAGGCTTTGATTATGGCTTCTTTCACTCTTTCATAGTTTCCAGCTCCATAAGCAAAACCGATTATCGGCATAGCCCCTTGGGTTAATCCGTAGACAGGCATATATATTATAGAGCGTATTCGCGAGAATATTCCCATGACCGCAACCGCCATGCTGCCAAAACCCAACAGGATCCTATTGAAGAATACCAACAAAGCTACACTCAGCAATTCCATTAGCAAAGCCGGTAATCCAACTCTATATATGCTGACCAGCACCGCCAAATCGGGCCAAAAATGCCGCCGGGACCATGATAAATGAATCCGCGATCTATACATTGCATAGAGAGAAATCACCGAGCAGAAGGCCAGGGCTATTATGTCGGCCCAGGCAGCCCCGGTCAGGCCCATAGGTTCCAAAGGGCCTAACCCGAATATAAAAATCGGATCCAGTATTACATTGAATACAATACCAGCTACCGCAAGAAACATGGGCAGGGATGTATTCCCCTCGCCCTGCAGGATATTCCCGCAGATCATCGGAATGAAGGTGAAAAGACTACCGATAAAAATGACCCGTAGATATTGTTGGCATAAGAAATACAATTCCTCTGTACATCCGAACTTCCGCAGGAGGCTATCAAGATTGGCGACTCCCAGCCAGGAAAAAAGGACGCCATAAATGATGCAGATAATCAAACCATGACAGGCAATATTATCGGCCTTCTTATATTCCCCTTGCCCTAATGTACGGGAGAGAAGCGATGTGATTCCCACCCCTGTGGCAGATCCTACCGATACCAGAAGTATCCTGATTGGTATACATAAGGTTATTGCAGCCAGAGCCTCGGTTCCTAATTTGGATACAAAAAAGGTATCGATGAGCCCCAATAACGAATACATGACCATACCGGCAATGGCAGGCAAGGAAAGCCCAAGCATTAACCGGCCAACTCTATCATTAAGAAGATTACTTGCAGCTCTGTTCATTTGCCCCTCCTTCCCTATACTTATGAAGGCTGGAGGGATTAGTATGACTTTCCATACCTTTAGTGTGAAGCGGTGATCCAACCATCGATGGTAACTGCCAGGCCGTCACTGCGCACCGTCACTGCACCATCCTGATCGGTGCGCCATACCTCTGCGCCTGCCTCTGTCAAAGCGGCTAACACATTTGGGTTGGGGTGTCCAAAAGGATTCTCGGCCCCTACAGAAATAACCGTATATCGAGGATGCAGTTGCCGGTAAAATTCCGGGGCCAGGGACCCTTTGCTGCCATGGTGGGGGATCTTTACCACCGTCAGGGGCGGATTAACGGTATCGGCCAGAACCGATAGGGTCGCAGCCGGGATATCACCAGTTAACAAAGCTGAGAACCGTTTGTAAGCAATATTTAGTACTACTGATCCCTGGTTGTTGTCACTGATATTAGCTTCGGGTTGAGGATTAAGAATGTTAATATTGAGGCCGTCTTCAATCCTGACAGACTGCCCCGCTGCCAAAAACCAGCAGGGAACTCTCTTTTTGTCAGCCGCCTCCTGTAGTGGAAGATAATCTTCATCATGGGCCAGACTCGAGGACATTCCCAATATTTTAACCGGCATTTGCTCAATCACCTTAACAAGGCCCTGAACATGGTCTATATCTGGATGGGTACTGACTACCATATCCAAATGGCGAATGCCTCTATAATGAAGATAAGGGAGTAATATGTCTGTCCCCACATCACGCAACTGGCTGCCTCCCCCATCCACAAGAATGAACTTGCCTCTGGGACTCTTGATTAGAATCGCATCACCCTGGCCGACATCAATAAAGACTATTTCAAGCTC
>JAXDBN010000092.1:0-4542 GCA_034678805.1 Syntrophomonadaceae bacterium | reverse complement strand
CAGACAGCTGTCTTATATGATGGTGAGAAGGTACTCGGGGGAGGCACTATCGTGACTGATAAATACAACGTCTAAATGAATTATTGGTCTAACTTCTTGGATATCTCATCCAACTTATCATATAGGGTAGACAAGACAATGATGACGAAACCCAGCATGAGAAATGTTACTATCTCTTTCGTAAAGATAGCCACCGCACCAAGAATCAATAAAAACCCAGTATTCATTATCGAGCTGCCGAAAAAGTCTTTCATAGCCAGACCTCCAATTATTTCCTTTTGCTATAGTATATCGATACCTGTCAATATAAGATCAGGATCAACATACAATCATTTTCAATTCTTATGCAAGATAAGGCCCGGTTTTACCGTACAGATAAAAAAGATCAGAAAATGGGAGGGGGTTAGTAAGGAATGAAAAGAACCTTATTAGTCTTATTGTTGGCAACCATGTTGATTTTACCAGCAGCAGCAACTCAAGCTGCCGGGAATGATTTCATTGATGACGATCACTGGGCCGCAGGCTATATAAATGCAATAGCCGGGCTGGGTTTGATGAATGGTACCGGTACTACTGCCGACGGTCAGCGTATCTTCTCCCCCGAGGGCACGGTTAGCCGGGCCCAGCTGGCTACGGTTATGACCAATACCTTTAACCTCGATTACGGCAATATCCGCTTTGTTAAGCAGCCTGTGGCCACCGATTACTATCGTGACGTTGTAAATAATGCCTGGTACTCCGAGTCCCTGGTTATGTGCGCCATTAATGATATCTTTGATCCCGGTGATCATTTCTATCCCAACCGCCCCGCCACCCGATTGGAAATAGCCCAGTCGATCTATCGTTCTTTTACTGCCAAGGGCATCTCGGTGCCGATGATCATGATAATGCCTGTGTTTGATGATACCGCTTCCTTGTCCCAGGAAGAAATGAACGCAGTGGTATTTGTCAGCAATACCGGCATCATGAAGGGTAATGATAACCATTTCCGGCCCCAGGATAATCTAACCAGGGCAGAATTAGCAGTAGTCCTGATGAAATGTGTGGAATTGATTTCCGCCGACCAATCCAATCAGAACGATGTGCAGATACCGGTAGGATCATCATTTTATTTTAATCTGCCCAGCAATGCTTCTACCGGATATAGCTGGATGTTAGCAGCCGGGGATCAAGACATTGTTAAGATGATTGGTTCAGCTTACCTGGAGGATGACAGCAGCGGACCGGCCATAGTAGCAGGCCGGGCTGGACGGCAATACTGGCGTTTTCAAGCCCTGAAGGAAGGAAGTACTGAACTGCAGCTGGTTTATGCCCGCCCCTGGGAAAGCATCCAGCCGGAGAAGTCTTGTACACTCAAGGTTACTGTAATCCCGGCCAGACCCAGCAAATGACTGCCCCTTTAGTATAGATGACCGTCTGCAGTCAAGCTATTTCACCAGTTAGTAAAGATCTCTATGGGTAGGTATCTAAATGTGGGCTAAAATAAACCGTTACTATCCACCCTGGTTGGAGTTAGTTATCTGGGTGCTTTTTACCACGGCATTCAGTTATATTCGCGCCCATTATGACCAGATTCCGGGTACAGTTCCAAGCCATTTCGGTGCATCGGGTACTCCCGATGCCTGGGTCCCCAAAAGCCCGTGGTCTGTTTACGGCATTCTGCTAATAGGTTTTGGCATATACCTTAGCATGACCCTTATGAATATCTTCATGATTATCCGGCCTGAAGATCCCAGCAAGATTATAAATATACCCCAGCGGGATAAAGACCTGCTGGGGCCGGTGCGTATGGAAGCTATTCGGACCTTTACCGTTAGAAGCATGGTGGTACTAAATACTATTTTAGCAGCTATGTTCGCTTACATGGCCTATGGAGCCGCTAACATCGCCATGGGGATTAGTCAAAGTTTGGGCCCGATAATGTGGGTTTTCCTGTTCTTGATATTGCTGATTTCCCTATACCTTACCGTCAAGCTAATGACTATGTGTTCTACCCGCAGTCTGAAAAATTCCCGCAAATAAAAACATTCTAATAATGGAAAAGAAGTTCCTGGGCGACTGCCAAGAGGATCTCAGGCTGGTTTTTTTCCGGTTGGTCCAATACAGTATCCAACAAGATATCGAGCACCCGGCCGATATCCGGACCCTGTTCAAATCCCAGGGCTATCAGGTCATCTCCATTGACAGCCAGATCCTTTACATTTAAAGGAGGATGGCACGCCAGTATTTGTTGAAGTTCCGCCTGCATGGACTCCAGCAGTGACATGTCGAAAGGGGGGGCTGAACCCATTATGTCCGCCCGCTGCAAATCCATTAAATCATCCAGATTCTCCTCCCCCACCCTGGCAACCAGCTGCTTTAAACTGCCGTTGCGGAGCCTGGGGAACCGGCTCATGTGTTCCTCTACCAGCATCGATGTATTATTAATAGTCTTATGATCATATTTTAAGCGCTTCAGAATTTTCCTGGTTAATGAACTACCCTCCAGATGATGTCCATAGTAATGTCCACTCCCCTCACTATCCATGCTAAAAGTCGATGGTTTGCCAATATCATGCAGAAGAGCGGCCCAGCGAATATTTAGCCGTGCCGGTGTCATATCCAATACCGCCAATGTATGCTGCCATGCGGTTCCCCGGTAACGAGGACTCACAGGTTCGAAGTTAAGCAGCGGGATCAATTCCGGCAGGGTATAGGTCAAAAGATCGGTCTTGGCCAGCAGGTCAATTCCATGGGCCGGCCGCTTCGACATCAAGATCTGCTCCAATTCACCCCGGATTCTCTCCACGGCTACTCGGGGCATCAATGGGGCTAATGTCATAATGGCATCCATAACCACCGGGTGAAGAAAAAATCCGAGCGTGCTGCTGAAACGAATCGCCCGCAACATGCGCAGGGGATCGTCCCTGAATCTTTGTGGGGCCTGGTTGGCAGGAGCTGAGATTACTTTTCCCTCCAGATCTCGTTGTCCACCGAAGGGATCTACTACCCGTCCCGAATCATCCATGGCCATTGCGTTAATGGTAAAATCCCTCCAGAACAAATCTGCTTCAATACCACTCAGGCCCGGCAGGGATGAATGATACTTGCTCTTATAGGTGGAGACCTCAACGACCCACTCACCTATAATTACTGCGATGGTGCCATAATGAGCCCCAACATTGACCGTATGCGGAAACATAGACATGATCTGCTCTACTGGTGCCGATGTCACCACGTCATAATCATTGGGTATCCGGTCCAATAGGATATCACGAACGCAGCCACCGACCAGATAAGCCTCATAGTGGTGGCTTTTTAAGACCGTCATTATTTCGATTATTGGGGTTGGCAGGTGCATCAAGATTTACTCCTTAATTTCCAAGCCAATCAATGGATTTTCGGGTATGCATTGATACTTATATAATAACACCGGCGCTTTTGCCTTTCATCAAATGGTCTCACTGATCATAAAAAAGCCGCCGGTTAATTTTTCCGGCGGCAGGTTATTTTATTCAGCATAGTAATTAATTAAGCTGCCTTTTAGAATTATCTCTCTTTCATCAGACGAGAGTTTTTCTAATTTAAGAACTATATCGCGCCCTCCGCCCGGGCCGATAACCTTGGCAGCAATACTCTCCTCCCCTCCAGCCAGCTTAGCCTGCAATTCAGGAATAAATATTGAATCGCCGACCGCAAAGGCTTCACCGGGATCGATAGTAAACGGAACCATGCCCCAGTTAATTAAATTGCTGCGGTAACGTTTGGTAGCATAACCAACGGCAATATTGGCCCATCCCCCGAGCACCTTTTGGCTGGATGCCGCCTGTTCACGGGCAGAACCATCACCCGGTTTAATGGCATAAACTACGCTGCCTATTCCGGTGGTCTTTAACAATTCCTCCATACTGCCGCCAATCTCCTGTTCTATAAGCGGCGCCAATAGTGCCTGTAATTCTGCTGATAGCTTACGGCCTGGCTCTAAGATTACCAAACGCCTCTCCTGCTCCAAGGCATTAACCGATTTAGCCCTCCCGACATATCCGGGATCCTTGCGGGACAGGGTAAATTCCGCTAGTTTCATAGGATTGGACCGGAACGAGGAAGTCTCCCCGGACGGAATCAGTTCATCGGTGGTAGTCACTGGATCAGTAATCACGGTAACAACTTTTAAAAGCAGATTGGGCGGCAGTGCCTCCATATGGGGCCAGTCGGCGATATTAGGCCCGAACCTCAATTCATCATCAAGGGCTGGGTTTTTGTAACCGTTATATACCCGGTGTTCATATACCTCTTTATTAAAACCATAAGTTACTGGAGGGACCTCCCATTCCATATCGGTGGCTGAAGTCAGGAATCCGTCATTGAGCACAGTAGCGGTTATGGAACGGGCATCCATCAGAGCCACCGATGAAATCTGACCCTCACCAGGCTTAGAACCCTCCCGGTTGGGGAAATTGCGGGTGGTATGGCGGATACTTAGTGCATTATTGGCCGGAACATCGCCAGCTCCGAAGCAAGGCCCGCAGAAAGCTGTCTTCATAGTAATCCCGGCGGACAACA
>JAXDBN010000091.1:0-33448 GCA_034678805.1 Syntrophomonadaceae bacterium | reverse complement strand
CCCACCCGGATTGATCCGGACGTCTTCCACCCCGCCCGCCTCGGTTTCAATCACAGCGTCAATATCGACGCCTTCAGAATAGATATCATTTACGGTTGCAGGCAGCAAAAACGGCCTGGGATCTACCGTCCAATCATTTAGGCCATTTTCGCTGACAGCTTTACCTATTACACTGCGGCCATCAGCAATATGGGAACGAAACAGCATTATAATGTGGTTTTGGCCATTGGCACCGGTTACTTTGGCCATTCCCGCATTATGAACCGTGTAGGTATATAAACGGCTATCGCCGCCCCACACTCTATTAACATCATGGCATGTCAATATCGGGTTACCGGGATAGCGTAAAACCGGCTCATTTATTGTTACAGTTCCCGACAATCCGTTGTACTCAACCTGTGCTTCGGTGCAGCTCATTTCAATTCTCCTCAAGGTTGGTATCTGCCTGTATCTAACTTTCAATGTCAATTTTCAAGGATAATCTTTTTGGCAGCGGCTTTTATTATCTGCCGGGATTGATTGTATTCCTTCCAGGGATCATCTTTCATTGCCAAACGTGATTGGACATTGGCCACCGTCCAATGCGCCCCGCCAGTCAAAACCGGAAGTTCCTGCCATAAGCAGGGGATCGATATCCCCAGGCCTGCGCGGGCCCGGACTGAATATGCCTCCGCCGTGGTGGCCCCGCGCCCATTTCGGTTGTAGTCCATGTAGATCTTGCCCACCCGGTTGCGGGATCCGGCGACGTCGGTGAAGTAATCGGGTATAACCCTGGCCAGGTGACTGGCCGCCCCTTTGGCAAAGGCTTTCACTGTATCCCAATCATCGCGCGGTTTCAGAGGCACCACTATATGCAGCCCCTTGCCTCCGCTGGTTTTAAGAAAGCTTTGCAAATCCAGTTCCTCCAACATGGTGCGGGTTAATTGAGCTGCTTCAACCATCATGGCCCAGCTGACCTCTTCTCCCGGATCAAGATCAAATATAATGCGGTCCGGCTTCTCTATATTCCGTGCAGTGGCATTCCAGGTGTGAAACTCGATAACATTCATTTGAGCAGCGCCGAGCAATGCTTCCCGGGAATCGATAGCTATAAGGGCTGGATGACCCGGGTCCAGATTAGGGTCCAGCTCTTTTAATCCGGGGATTTTTGACTTATCGGCATGCTTCTGAAAAAACAGCTGACCCTGCAAACCGTCGGGGGCGCGCAAAAATGCTGCCGGGCGCTGGCGCAGATACGGCAGGATCCACGAGGCAGCTGCCTGGTAATAATTGACGATATCCAATTTCTTCAGCCCGGTGCTGGGATCGACCACCCGTTCCGGATTGGTTATATTGAGGCCGGGTAAATCCCCGCCTTTTTTATTCTGGCCGGAGCCAGCGGTATTGAGGGGGGCATTTTGGGCTGAATCGGCCGCTGTTTCCCGGGTGATCCGGCTGGGATCCTGATCAGTGCGCAGCCCCTTGAAAGCGCCATGCCGAATCCTACGATCGCGGGTCCATTCGGTGAAAGAGACTTCAGCCACCAGTTCCGGTCTGACCCACTGGGCTTTTACCCCCGAAGGAACTTCGTATAATGGGGTTTTATCAGCTGCCAGGCGTTCTAATTGCTCCTTGATTTTACCCGTATTGCTGGCATTGAAACCGGTACCTACTTTGCCGGCATAGCTCAGCTGACCTGCTTCATCGTATACGCCCAGCAGCAGTGACTTGAAGCCCTGGTTTGGCCTGGTTGGGGGAGTATAACCGACTATGATGAACTCCTGGCGCTTGGTGCACTTTAATTTGATCCAGCTTGGCGATCGTCCTGACATATAAATCGAATCCTTTCTTTTCCCCATTACGCCTTCCAGTCCCAGGTCGCAAGCACTGTGAAAAATGTCAGGCGCACTGCCGGTGAAATTCTCACTGAAGCGGACCCGGGGTGATGGTAAATCTTTCAAGATATTGGCCAATAGAATACGGCGGGATGTGAGGCTGGCTTCACGCAAGTCATAGCCCGAGTAATAGGGCAGGTCGAAAAGGTAGTAGACTATATCCCCGCTTCGTCCGGTTTCAAAGGCCGACTGCAGCGCCCCGAAATCAGGCACCCCATTATCTCCCGGTATTACTATCTCGCCATCCACCCAGCCTGGAGCTACTTTTAACTCCTTTAGCGCCGGGACCAGGCTGGCCAACTTAGAAGTCCAGTCATGGCCGTTGCGGGTAAAGAGAGTTACCGAATCATGGTCGTACCGGGTTAGGATGCGATAACCATCAAATTTGATTTCATATATCCAATCGTCCCCGCTGGGCGGTTTGTCAACCAGGGCAGCCAGTTGGGGCGCGAGCTGGGCAGGAATAGGTCCAGGTTTGGCTCCTGACGGCAGGGAAAGAAAAAGATCACCGGCGCCGGTCCCCGGCAAATCTTGTGATTGAGTTGTTTTTGAACCGGGCTCTCCCTCAGTATCGCGTTCTTTGATGAGCAGCCATTCGTTTTTGTCACTGGTTTTAGGATGCATCTGTACCAGAACCCAGGCCCCCTGCAGTTTCTGCCCATGGAGGTAAAACTTGAGGTGCCCGTCCTGCAGGCTTTCATTGGGATCGCCGACCGGCTCCCAGGTCCCCTGGTCCCAGATTATCATGTCACCAGCACCATATTGGGGCGGGGGTATGGTGCCTTCAAAACCCAGGTATTCCAAAGGGTGGTCCTCCACGTTGACTGCCAGGCGTTTTTGACCCGGCTCCAGGCTGGGCCCCTTGGGAACTGCCCAGCTTTTTAAAACCCCATCCAGTTCCAGGCGCAGGTCATAATGGGTACGGCGGGCATCATGTTTTTGGACCACAAAAGCGCGCCTGGCTTGTCCCTGACCCGCCTTCCCGGCCGGTTCCGGTGTGGCGGCAAAGTCTCTTTTATTTTTGTAAGGTGCCAGCGGATCTTTCGTTTTCATAAGTCCGTCTCTGCCCCCTTCACAGTACTCTACAAACATTTCTATGCTCTTATTATGGCTTGACAACCCAGATACTATATCCCTCTGCCTGATAAAATGCTCTATAAAGACAAAAATAAGGTATTGCCTATATTCCATAGGTCATACCTCATTTGTATTACTAACTGCAACATCCTGTTACACGGGTCGTTCCGGGGTACAACAAAAACGTCCAGTATGAGTGTTCGGCTTGTTACAATAACTTGCTGGCTTTACTAATTGAATGGGGATATACTGCGTAAATTGGCAATAATAGGGGTCAGCGTCTCGAGTACATAATCCACATCCTCATCGGTGTTGTCTTTGCCCATAGTCAAGCGCAGAGATCCGTGAGCCAATTCGTGGGGCAGCCCCAGTGCCAGTAAGACATGGGAAGGATCCAGGGAACCGGACGTACATGCGGACCCGCTGGAGGCTGCAATTCCTGCCCCGTCCAGCATCAATAACATGGATTCTCCCTCCACCTGCTCGAAACAAAAACTGGTATGACCTGGTATACGATTATGCGGATCGCCGGTTAGTCTTGAATTTGGGATAGCATTCAATATGCCTTCAATTAAACGCTCTCTGAGGCGATTGAGTTTTTCCGCCCGTTCCTCCATATGGATGCGGGCTAATTCAGCGGCCTTGCCCAGGCCTGCGATTCCGGGCACATTTTCGGTTCCTGCTCTGAGTTTGCGTTCCTGACCGCCACCATGAAGCAGATTGCTGATTCTGATACCTTTTTTGACAAAAAGGAAACCCACTCCCTTGGGGCCATAGAACTTATGGCTTGATCCCGACAGCAAATCAATCCCCATATCCATAACATCGACCGGGATCTTGCCGACCGATTGAACGGCATCAGTATGAAAAACTGCGCCCCCCCGGTGGGCAACCTCAGCCAGTGTCTTTATGGGCTGGATGGTACCCACCTCATTGTTGGCATGCATGATAGAAACCAGGATAGTATCCGGCCGCATGGCTTTCTCCAGTACGCCGGGATCAACCAAACCATAATGATCCACTGGCAGGACTGTTACCTCAAAACCCTGCTTCTTCAAATAATCACAGGTATGCAGTATGGCATGGTGCTCAAGGGATGATGTTATTAAATGCTTGCCCCGGCTGCGGTTGACCTGCATATAGGTAATCAAAGCCTGATTATCTGCCTCGGTGCCGCCGCTGGTAAAAATAATTTCAGCCGGAGACGCGTTGATCAACCCGGCTACCTGCTTTCGGGCCTGTTCAAGGGCGCGCCGTGAAATCTGGGCCAAAGAATATACACTCGACGGGTTGCCATACCTTCCCTGATAATAGGGAATCATTTCACTGAAGACCTCCGGGTCGACCGGGGTAGTAGCACTATGATCCATATATACAGTCCTCATCGCTGACACCTCCAATGAATCCGGTTTAAAGCTGGTAACATCCTCTCCTGCCAGGCCTTTTTAAAACCCGCCAATAGGTCCGTGACCTATTAACGGGCTTGGGTTGTTATGTTGACCCAACCCTATGCTGAAAACTGGCTCAGCTTACTTGCAACTGCCTTTTTACGGCAGCTTTCGCATAATTTAATCTCTATGTCTTTGCCTGCTTTTTTGCTCACGTACTGTATCTGTTCGGCGGTGGCAAAAGGTTTGCCGCAAGTCTCACAGGTAACCAGTTCGAAGGTCTTATTCCAAATGGTACGGCGGTTACCCTCCTGTATCATATCGATAGCCCCGGTGGGACATATTTCGGCACAGGAGCCGCAGCCGATACAAGCCGTGGAAGCCTCATCATACGGGGTGGCGATCCGCTTTTCGGTCCCCCTCATGATCGCTGATATAGCATTGGCTCCCACTTCTTCACAGGCGTAACAGCACAAGCGGCATAGGATACAGCGCTCGTTCGGGTCACTTACCAGGGCATTTTCAGGGCAGCCATATTCCTTATACATGTTTTGCATGATTTCACTGCCCCCGGCACGCTTGGCAATCAGCATGACGATATTGCGTCTGATCTTTTCGATGGCCGGGGTAGAGGTTGTTACCTCAATCTCACCGGCTATCGGATAAGTGCATGAAGCCACCAGTCGAGTGAAATTGCCGCTCTTGACCTCCACCATGCACATGCGGCAGTGTCCTTTGCCGCCAAAGGCTTCACTGTAGCACAGAGTGGGGATTTTTATTCCCGATCTGTTGGCTGCCTCTAATATCGTTTCGCCAGGGGTAACCTCGATTTCTAACCCATCAATTTTGATTATCATACTATCCCCTCCCTTCCTATCTGACTTTGACCGCCAGGAATTTGCAGTTATCCACACACTGGCCGCACTTTATGCATTTATCCTGAACAATAACGTGAACCTCTTTCTTTTCACCGACAATGGCATCAACCGGGCAGTTCTTCACACACAGCGTACAGCCCGTACACAGCTCGGCATCAATATAGAATTCGGTCAGACTCGGGCAGATGCCAGCCGGGCACTTATGATCCATGATATGAGTCACGTATTCATCGCGGAAATATCTGAGCGTCGATAAAACCGGGTTAGCGGCCGTTTTCCCCAGGGCACAGAGTGATGCCGCTACCAGGGTTTCACTTATATCCTCCAACAGGTCCAGGTCTTCCATTTGCCCCTGGCCTTCGCATATCCGGGAGACTATTTCCAGCAGCCGTTTGATGCCTTCCCGGCAGGGATAGCACTTGCCGCAGGATTCCTCCGCCAGGAATTTGAGGTAGTAACGGGCCACTTCCACCATACAGGTACGGTCATCCATTACGATCAAACCGCCCGATCCCATCATCGAACCGGCCTTGGTCAGAGAATCAAAGTCTACTTCCAGGTCCAGGAGATTGGCCGGAATACATCCGCCTGACGGGCCGCCGGTCTGAACAGCCTTAAATTTCCTGCCGCCTGGGATTCCGCCGCCAATGCCATAGATTATTTCCCGCAGGGTAGTCCCCATGGGAACCTCCACCAGACCGGTATTGACCACCTTGCCCACCAGGGAGAATACCTTGGTACCCTTGCTGCCCGCAGTACCCAGGGAAGCGAATTTTTCGGCTCCCTCGGCGATAATTACCGGCACATTGGCCCAGGTTTCCACGTTGTTAATTATAGTAGGCTGTCCCCATAGTCCTTTCTCGGTGGGGAAAACATATTTGTCACGCGGCTCACCGACGTTGCCTTCTATGGACGCCATAAGAGCAGTCTCTTCACCGCAGACAAAGGCGCCGCCGCCCCGTACTATTTCGATATCAAAAGACAGGTTGCTGCCTAAAATGTTTTTACCCAGATACCCCTTTTCCCGGGCATCTTTAATAGCCTCGGTCAGATTTTTAATAGCCAGGCCATACTCGTCACGGACATAAATAAAACCAGCCGAAGCACCGATAGCATATGCGCAGGTTATCATTCCCTCCAGCACTGTATGGGGATCGCCTTCCATTATGCTGCGATCCATAAAAGCACCGGGGTCACCCTCGTCACCGTTGCAGATAACATATTTAGGATAACGATCGACGGCTGCACATGCCTGCCATTTTAATCCGGAGGGGAAGCCGCCGCCGCCGCGTCCGCGCAGCCCGGATGCTATGATCTCCTGGATTACCTGGTCAGGGGTCATATGATTCAGCATCTTATTTAGGTTGCCATATCCGCCCACCGCCAGGTAATCATCAATGGAGGCCGGGTCAATCTCACCGATATTGCGCAGGGCGATTTTGTGCTGCTTCTTATAGAAATCTATCTGGTGGTGTGACTGGATCCGCTTTTTGGTGACCGGGTCCCTGTACAATAAACGGTCCACCAGTTTATGATTTATGATGGTTTTTTCAATAACTTCGGGTACGTCCTTCGGTTTTACGTTGAGATAGGTAATATCATCCGGCATGATCTTGACCAGGGGACCTTTTTCACACCAGCCATTGCAGCCGGTTGATTTGGTATAGGTCTTCACCTCAACCTGACTATTATCAGCCAATTGCTGCCGGAAGGCATCATACACATCCATACTGCCGCTTGCCTGGCAGCCGGTTCCGCAGCAGACCAGGATCATTTTTCCTTCAAAATTACTCAGTGGGCTCATTTGCTTCACCCCCATAACTCTTGATAATCGTGATAATGCTGGATGAGGTCACTTTCGGATGAACCCGCTCATTTACAACCATTACCGGGGCAATAGCACAAGCCCCCAGGCAGTTGACTGTTTCAATTGAAAACAGCCCGTCTTCGGTAGTCTCTCCGGGTCTGATGCCCAGAAGCTTGTGAACCTGATCGATTAGCACGTTCGAACCTTTAATATGACAGGCGGTGCCGTCACAAACCTTTATATTGTAACGTCCCTTGGGTACCAGGCTAAAGGCTTTGTAAAAAGTGGCCATGCTGAATATGCGGCTGAATGGAGCATCAACATGCTCGGCTATAAGTTCCATAGCTTCCCGGGGCAGGTAGTTAAAATGCCTCTGTATATCCTGCATCATCGCTAAAATGTATCGTTGTTCATTCGGATAAGAAACAACAATCTGGTCAATCTTCTGGTGGTCAAGGTCTCGCTCATTTACAGCCATAATAACTTCCCCTCCTTCTTAAAATATTTATCATCCTTAGTGGTAAACTCCGGTTGCTCTTTGCGTTGTAATTACTTCGCTGCCCTGAAAAAGGATTATTCCAGTTGTCTCATCTCCCGGTTGGACATTGCCTTCTCTTCCGCCCCAGACCTAAAATATATATCTGTATGATCACTATTGAGAGCAGCAATATCCGGATTTTGCGGGTTCGAGCAGCTCAAACCCGAATCTATAATTAAGACTTAGCCTGTTTTTTCGCAATCATTAAAAAATATCCCGGTTTACATTTTTTTAAGGTTTTATTTAATTCATCCCCGCTGATGCCCTTTTCTGCCGCCGTACTCCAGAATTCGGACAGGGAACCATATGAAAATCCTATTTTCACGAGCAATTCTTTTAAATACTGGCTGTAATCCTCGGAATAGACTATGTAAAAACCAGCCTGTTTCAATCTGTCTTTCAGCTGCTCCAGATCATGCATGCCTCTCAGGCAGCTCTTGATTGAATAATCAGTAAGTTTGACCGCCGCTTCAGGATTCTGGGCATAGACGTCGGTGATAACCAGCCAGCCGTTGGCCTTTAACACCCGGTATACCTGCCTTATAGCCTTATCCAGACCATCCATCACCGATAATGTACATTCGGCAAAGATACAATCAAAACTCTCATCTTCAAACGGCAGTTCTTCTCCTTTGCCCAGGAAAAAACCGGCACTGCCGTAATGGCCTTGTGCAGCTGCAATCATCTTTTCCGAGGGATCGATTCCCACCGCGGTAATGTGGTACTTATTGCGAAGGTAATTCACGGTAGCCCCTCGTCCGCAGCCCAGGTCGAGAACAGTATCTCCCGGTGTGATCCGGCAATACTGAATACCAATATCGGTTAACCTGAACCCGCCTGGTCTCAGCGTTTCCCCCAGCATTTCCTGCATACAGCTGCTCTCATACAAATTATGTGCTGCCATTGGTTTATCCTCCCGGCCTTGCTCAGCCGTTCACATCCTACCCAAAAACAGGGAGCTGCCTATTCCTTGTTGACTTCCATTCTGTGACTGTAGACTGTGATCACCTGAATTGCTCCGTCTTTTTCAATATAATGAACCCAATAGGTAACACCGGCGATACGCTGATTGGCCAAAAAGCTTGAATCTTCGGGATTAACAAACCGCTGGCCGGTTGCCTGAGCATGTTTTATGACTTGTTCAATGTTTTCCCGGAGTATATAGCGATCGTCCATGGCGCTCCATACCTGGTCAGGAATGATTATATTGTCCATTAGGGTAAATTCCGTTTCCGGATCTTCGTTCCACAATTCTCTCAGTAACCTCTTTTTGAGCTGGGCCCGGTTGGCATGTCTTTGTGAAAGGTTGGGCATTTTCTTAAGCGCCAGTTGCTCCATATCCTCGCCGAAAATCAGGTCCAGGATATGATAGGTTCTCTTGCCGCCCTCTACGAACAAATCCTTGCACATAGCGCAGTAGACCAATAAATCCTGGTTACTTTCCTTTATGCGATCCTGTACAAAATCCTGGCTCTGCTCACGGTTGGCAAAATAGACCAGCCCTCCATAGCCGCAGCATTTGGTTTTTTCCTGGCTGTATTTCAGTTCCTGTATTTCATAGCCAAGCTTTAACGCGATATTTCTGAGGCTTTGCTGGATATTATTGTTATGCCGGGTAGAACAGGCATCATGGACATTTAAAATACGGTTTTGTCCTTTGGGGGCCGTTTCCGGCAGCCCGTAAGCTGTGAAGATCTCCCACAAGGATATAAAAGGTATATCGGGAATGTATTTTTCAAAGACGGCACAGCAGCTGGAGCAGGCCAGAATAAAGGTAGGTTTGCCCATTTTGTCCCATGCCTCTCTTAAACGCTGAATATTACTCTCCATCAAATCCTGCCGTCCGCCCCAGTCAGCGGGAGCACCGCAGCAGCCCAGCATTATGCCGACGCCTTCCTTTATCCTGGATAAAAGGTATTGATAAGCTTTTTCCACATATTCCGGGTAGGATGCAGACAACTGGCAGCCGGGATAAAACAGGTAGTCTACCTTTTCCGTGCCGGGTGCATCCCCCCTGAAAACCGACTGCGCATAATTGGAGAAACTGATGCGCGGGTAGGTGAATAATTCCTTTTTTCTTATTTCCGCCAGTTCTGCCGGGATCGGCGGCGGAGCTTTCAGCAAGGAGAACATATTGCTGTTGCTGAACTCCATATCCTTCAGGGCAAAATCATGGGCGGAAGCGGGCATTTTGCCTTTTTCCGTCATACTCTCCCTGGTCTCCTGGATTACATCCTCCATGCTGATCCCCAAATGACATTTTTCCCGGCATAACCCGCACAAGGTGCAGGAATTTATCATTTTATTGGCATAGCGGGTACCCATGAAGGTCGCCTCGTTGTGAATGATTTGCCGTATATAGTTTTTGGGATTCATATTGAATCTCTTCATGTGACTGCAGGAATCAATGCATTTGGTACACCTGCATTTCAGGCACTGTCCGGCTTCCTTTTGCGCCTCATCTTCACTGTATAGATAACTGGTTTTTTCCGTCGGTGCGGCCGGTTCAATATCATCTGCTTCATAGTTAAGAGGGGTAGCAAACGGCCCCTCCCTCTCCCGGGCCGCCATCATGGAAATGCCCTTAACGTGCCTTTCTATGGAAGCAGCCGCTCGCCGGCCTGAACTTACCGATAAAATAATCGAACCATCCTTGTAGAGGAGTCTCCCCCCGGCAAACAGGGACGATTGCTGTACCTGGAAAGTCTCCGGGTTAATCTGGAGATTTTCATCCCATTCGCCCGTACCAAGAAAAACCGCCTGGTTCTCTTTGGCAATTTCCTTTAACTCCCTGGCACCAATAGCCCGATTCAAGATTACTCTCACTTTTAATTTGCTGAATATCTGCAGTTCTTCTTCTATAACCGTGTTTTCCAGAACACCTTCGTAATCCCATAACCGGCCGCCTAGTCTGCCGGTTTTCTCATAAATCGTGACCTCAAAACCTTTGCGGTCCAGTTCCAATGCCGCTGAAATCCCGCTTAGTCCTCCTCCAATCACGGCCGCCTTGCCGGCCTTCTTGGGCACCGGCAGTGCTTTCTTAGGGGGGGTGTAGCCATGTTTCACGGCGGCCTTCTCCAGCTCCGCAATCCTTATTGCCCCGCCGGCGGCTTCCCGCACACATACACTTTCGCAGGGATGGTCACAGATCATACCCAGCACCCTTGTAAAAGGCATGCGTTTTTCCAGAATCTTATATGCTTTTTTGAAATCGCCTTTTTCCATCTCGGCTGCCATTGCGGCCACATCCACGTGGATAGGGCACCATGCGGAACATGCTGCAGGCTCGTCGTAAATGCATCTGTCACCGGTTTTGAGCAGCTTTTCATTATCCATGGCCAGTACCTCCAGGCGATGATCTTATCTGATCCGGGAATAACAACGCTAATGAAGCCAACGTTGGGGATTATTTAAATATGGAATTGGAGGTAAAACTCCAATTCCATATCTATCGATTTTCATAACCGCCTTTACAGGTTCTTCAAACCCTCCAGAACTTTTTCCGGATAGGCCGGCAGCTTGGTTATACGCACTCCGGTTGCATCGAATATGGCATTGGCAATCGCAGCATGCGGAGCTGACAGAGGCATTTCCCCGGCACCAGCATGACCATAATAGGTAAGCGGTCGTGGTGTCTCCTGGTGAATCAGCACTATGTTATCAGGAATATCCTTAATTTCAGGGAATCCGCAGCCTATAAGGGTGGTATGCTTCTGCAAATCTTCAAAGTCCTCTTTGAGTGCCAGGCCTATTCCCTGGGCCAGACCTCCGTAAAGCTGACCCTCGAGAACCAGTTTATTAATAATGGTGCCGCAGTCAGAAGCCAGAGTCAGTTTTTCGACTTTGGTCACTCCGGTAGTAGTGTCAACCGCAACTTCTGCCAGAAGCACGCCGTACATGTAGACCGGGAATGGATTTCCCTGGCCGGTTTCCACCTCACAGGCAGTACACGGTGCAGTCCATTGGCCCGCATACCTGGTGGGCAGTTTTTCCGCAATCATCTCATCGTAGCTCCGGAAAGTACCGTCCGGTTTTCTCAGCGCATCCAAGAGATTCCGGCAGGCAACTGTGGTAGCATTACCGGTCATAACGTTGGAACGGCTTCCGCCGGCCGGTCCGCTGTTGGGGGTGTATCTCATATCATTCATGACCAGCTTCACCTGTTCAGGTTTTATACCCAGAGGCCGCAAGGTTTCATAGGCGATACTCAGGGATCCCATATCGGCGCCCTGGCCATGATCTTCCCACGAATTTCCTACCGCCACTCCCTCTGCGGTTATTTCTGCCCAGGCTTCCGAAGAATCCGCACCGTCCAGACCGCAGCCATACTCAAGCAGGGATACGCCTACCCCATATTTGATGTCCCCGCCTTTGGCATTCTTGGCGGCAGCATTCTTTTTGGCCTCCTGGTAGGCGGGTCTTAATTTATCAATCAATCCCGGGAAAGCAATGACGTCAGGGGCACAGCCGGTTGGGGTAGTATCTCCTTCCCGGTATACATTCAGATATCTTAACTCCAAGGGATCCATGCCGATCTTTTCGGCCAGTTCATCCATCATTACCTCTGAGGAGAACAGGCTCTGCGGGGCGCCATAACCTCTGAAAGCCGAACCCCAGGCATGGTTGGTAGCAACGGTTCTGCCCTCACCTCTGATATTGGGGATATTGTAACCAGCACCGATAAACTGGTGACCTCTCATGGTGAGCAGGTCGCCGAATTCCATATAGGGGCCATGGTCTACGGTCCAGTCTGATTGCATGGCCACCAGTTTTCCCTTCTCATCAGCGCCCATCTTGAGATTGATGAAGAATGGTGATCTCTTGCCGGTATAAGTTATCTGCTGGTACATGTTGAAGCCGAGGAATACCGGTCTCTTGCTGACCATTGCCGCTACACCCAGCAGGCCCTCCATGGTGGGACTGAATTTATAGCCAAAAGTTCCGCCGGTATTGTTCTGTACCAGGAATAGTTTTTCTAAAGGAATTCCAATACCTTCGGCCACCATCAAAGCATGCAGGTGAATACCTATACTCTTGGAATGAATTATCAGGTTTTCGTTTTCGTCCAGGTAGGCATATCCCACATCCGGCTCAAGGGGGAGATGGGGCTGTCTTCCCACATAAATATCGTCCTCGACCACATAGGGAAGTCTTTCAAATAAAGGTTCAACCTCATCGCCTTTAACGGTCTGGGTTTCAAAATAAACATTGGGTGTGCCGGGATGTATTTCGATGGCATCTTCCGCCATGGCAGCAGGCGCACTCATATACGCCGGCAGTTCTTCCAATTCAACCTTGACTTTGGCAGCTGCCTGCTCCGCCAGGTAAGGCGTATCCGCCAGCACCATGGCAATGGCATCGCCAAACTGGAAGACCTTCTTGTCATTGAGGATCGGTCTTTCTTTGCCGTCCCCTTTGTTCTGCGGAAACGCCAAACCATTGATACGGTTGGTGCCGGGAACATCCTTATAGGTGATCACTTTGAATACACCGGGCATCTTCTCAGCTTCCTTGGTATCTATGGATAGAATATTGGCATGAGACACTTTGGCTTGTACCAGCTTGATATGCAGGGTATCTTTAGGCATTTTGTTTATTAATGCATCAGCTCCAAAATCCCAGGTGCCTGTAACTTTGGCCGCGGCAGACGGGCGGATTGCTTTGGACCCCAGTATGCTCTCGCCCTCTTTCAGTTTAAACCACAAGTCTTCTTTTTGGATCTCGCCTCTGATTAGCTTGGCAGCATCCATAACGGCATCCACCAGGGGTTTATAGCCGGTACATCTGCACAAATTCCTGTTTCTCTGGAACCAGTTCCTTACATCTTCCCGGCTGGGATCCGGGTTTTTATCCAATAGAGCTTTAGCCGAAACAATGAAGCCCGGAGTACAGAAACCGCACTGGGCTGCTCCATGGACCATCCAGGACAGTTGCAGGGGGTGAAGGTTATTCTGTGTACCTACGCCCTCGATGGTAATAATCTGGGCATTATCGGGTATTCTTTCCATGGTGTAAAGACAGGATCTCACCGGCATGCCATCCCAAATAACCGTGCACGCACCGCATTGTCCCAGCCCGCCGCAGCCGATCTTGGTTCCGGTCAGCAGGAGCTGTTCCCGTAATACATGAGCGAGGGTCTCTTGAGGATCCGCCTCGATATATTTCTTTACGCCATTGATAACTAGGGTTTTTCCAATCATGTGATCATCTCCTTTTCATATTCTCAGCTGTTAAGAAGCTATTCCATGAACCTGGTCTATGTTTGAGTGTAACAATATCCGTAACTGTTCAGTCATTTGCTTCGCGCCTATTGAAACAATTCTTTAAATTTTGATGCCACTACTCTTTTCTTATTGATGTTGGCGACGGTACTGTCCAGGTACTCTATGGCCCGGGTAGGACAGTATTTGGCGCATTGGGCATTTCCGTCACACAGGTCGCACTTCATTATTTCCTTTACTTTAGTGCTGTAGTGAATATTGCCGAGAGGACAAGCGCTGACACATAGTCTGCAGCCAATGCATTTGCGGGGATCTGATACAACCGCTCCGTTTTCATCTCTGGCCATGGCCCCGGTAGGACATACCATCATACAGGCTGCATCCTCGCACTGCATACACATTACCGGTACTGAAACTGTTGCCACTTCGTCAAACGTTATTACGTTGACGGCGTCATTGGGGCAAACCGCCTCACAGGTTTTGCAGTTGTTACATTTCTGAGGATAGATCATTAAAATTTTGCTCATGTAATTCCTGGTCACCGCACTCGCGATACCAGTTGCACCTCCTTTAATTAGTTAATATGGTTGTGAGCAATTACAACGGCTTTGATATATAAATAAGCAATATTCATGCCAATAAAAAACCTCCGTCTAAGCACGGAGGTTTCGGATATTCTTGATGTTTATGCAGAGGTGTTCCGTTATGGAACAGTGATAGCCGGCATTTTGGTGTTACACTTTGGAACACTGCTCTGTTTCGGAACATTAGATGGCGTCTCTCTGATGTTACTGTGCTTACCGGTTAAGTCTTCTATCAAGGCATTCATAATACCGCCGCACACCATGCCTTCCTCTTCTGCGGCCAAACCGGTCATGTCGATTTCCTGGATCTGGATTCCCCCGGTTCCAATCAGCTGCCGGGCAGCAGTGATTACTTCCCCTTCGGAACATCCGCCCCCGATGCTGCCTATAATTTTCCCATATGGCCATACCAGCATTTTAGCACCCGCTTTTCTCGGCACCGAACCTTTGGTGGCGATTACGGTAATGAGTGCCTTGGGGTCATCCTCTGCTTGACACAATTCTTCCAGTACCGGCCGGTCCAGTTCCGGCCAGTTTACCTTAACGGAGGGAGTATCCTTGGCCGATGGGCTTGCTTGTCTTCTGTAACTGATGACCTGGGCAATTATGGATACGGCAATCTCTTCGGGGGTCACTGCCCCGATGCTGAGACCGATGGGAGCATTGACCTTATTTATCAGTTCCATTGAGTAGCCTTCACTTAAAAGCTGTTCCTTGACAATCTTTACGCGCCGCCTGGAACCAATCATCCCTGTATAGGCTGTTTTGTGGTTCAGTACCTGTTTCAGGCAATCGTAATCATGCCGGTGACCCCTGGTTACAATAACTACAAATGAAGATTCGTTCAGGTTAATTCTGTCAAAGCAATTATCGAAGCTTTCGCAAATTACCCTTTCAGCCTCCGGGAATCTGGACTGGTTGGCAAACATAGGCCGGTCATCGATAACCGTGACTAATAATCCCACTTTAGAGCCAAACTCGACCAAAGGTTTGGCAATATGCCCCCCACCGAAAACTATCAGGTGAGCTTCCGGGAAGTAAGGCTCAATCAAAACACTTTCATTATTGTCAGCCGGAAAATATTGAACATCACCTGTATATAAAGCAAACCGTGCCTTGTTGACAATCTTATCATCCAGTTCTTCACAGGCAGGGGAGGTCCGCAGCTGCTCTTCGGTAAGCATGATCTTTTTGATTACAGCATCCCCATCGTTCATTACGGTGATCACTGCCGCTTTTTTGCCGTTATCCAACTCACTTTTCAAACTTCTGTAAATATCTGAACTCATCTTCTTATCCCCTTTTCATTAAACTAAATCCTGGCATGGAAGCTGCGTTATCCTTAAGCCTTCATCCCCGAGGAGTATGTACTGCATTTACTATAAGCACTCTCTGAACTCCCACTCCCATCTCTGGAGAGCCTTGTTCCAGCTAAGCTGGTTTATGCATCCGTAAGGCTGGCTTATTTTGAATATGTGCTGCAAAGGGAAATCCAAAAGCTGGCTTAATATCACCCGGTTTACCCCGGCATGGCTGATAATAAGAACGTTCCCCGCAGTATGGACAATGATTTTCTCAAGGGCTGGCATGACCCTTTTTTGCAGCTGCGCAAAGCTTTCTCCCCCGGGCGGAACGAATGTATCAATATTAGCCCCCCTTTTTTCATACATTTCGGGAAATCGATCTTTAATATAATCTATGGCCTGGTTCTCCCAATCCCCCATATTGATTTCCTTCAATTCGTCAATTACCATAGCCTCGGTATCAGTACCCTTGAGCAAGATCGCTGCCGTCTGCCGGCATCTTGTTAACGGGCTGGTGAAAACCCTCTCCATCTCTACATCCGAAAAACACTCCTTAAGCCGTGTCACTTGCTCAATACCGGCTGCACTGAGAGGCAAATCAGTTATGCCTATATAACGTCTATCGCCCCCGCAATCAATCTGGCCATGTCTTATCAAAAATATTTTTCTATCCATATATAAAACCCTCGCCGGTAACGGTCTCAATTTTCTTTATTATTTTGTAGGCGGCATCCCGTCTGCTTTCTATCTTGGTCAATGCTTCCGGATTATCTTTACATTTATCCAGGGAACGCCCAAACCGGTCTTCAAGGGATATTACTTCATCTTCCCCAACCAGTTTGTCAGCCAGGTACAGTATCTCACCTTCGCTAACCGGGCCATTATCATCCACTTCAATATCCATGTGACTGCCGATGATAGAACCCACCTTGTCATAGCCGATGCTGCGCAGGATTTTTTCCCCGGCCCGGGCATGGTTTTTCTCCTGCCTGGCCATATCGTGGAGCATCGCCGCAGCCTTCAAGGCATTCTCATCAAGCCTGCATCCTGCCTTATCCAGGCTGCGTAAAATTACAGCTGCAACCTCGGCTGCCTGCCGGCCATGCCTTACTATATTTTCGGGCACCTTGAATATATCCAAAATACTGCCGCACTCTTCCATATCCGGGGCCGCGCTATAAAAATAGGCCAGCAGTTTTTCATAGTCTTCCCTGGTATCCATATCCATCAGGACAGCCTTGTCAAAAACAGGAATGGTAATTGAATCATCAGCATGTTCCTGTAAAATCCTCTTCAGCCCGCCCTCGCCGTTACTGCTCAAAATCGCTTCCCGGTACCGGCAGTCTATCAGGGGAGGATGTCCCGTCCGGCCCAGAAATTCCGGGTAAATAATGCCTTTGCGGATTTCCGGAAACTGGCCTTTCAATACCTCGATGGTATATTTTTTAACCAGGGGAATATCCACCGGCTGCATAAAGAAAGCCGCCACATCAGCATCCAAAGCTTCAATACCCGCGACCACCGAGGTAAACATTCCCTGAGCGTAATTTGCGTTTTGTACGCACCGCGCACCTGAATCCCTCAGGCTATCTGCCACCTCACTGCCCCGGTATCCAGTAACCACGATGATATTATCTATCCCGCAGCTCTTATATGTATCAACCAGGATTTCAATGGCTGACCTGGCCCCGAATTTCAGAAACGGTTTAAAGCTGCCCATCCGGGAGGAATAACCTGCGGATACAATAATGGCGGCCAGGCGGATATCTTTCATACTCCAGCTCCCCTAAAATCACTGATCTTTCTTTTCACCATGCTATTGATTATTTTTTCCGGCTGGCGGTCAGGGCTTACCATAACAGCCACCTTCATCTTGTCCCCCAGCTTCTCATACAACAAGGTTTGAGTACTGCGCTCGAGCTCAATTTGGATCGATCTGTTGTCTGGCCAGACCTCGATCTGGAATTGATTCTGATCCTTAATACAGGCTTTATAATCCCAAACATCGCTGAATTTCAATATGGTTTCATCCAGTTCCCGGAGGTACAGGTATTTATTCTCTCCGAGATCCACCCGGTTATCCGCTCTCCCCAGTGATCTTTTCATAGTCCTCAGAAATGTCCCGCAATCACACGAGGCCGGAGAAAATGAAGCTATGTCGCCAGTCCGGTATCTGATTAAAGGCATTGCCTGCCGGGAAAGGGTGGAAAAAACGATTTCCCCGTCTTGTCCGTCTGCCACCGGCTTACCGGTACCCGGATCGATAATTTCAAAGTAGATGTCGGCTTCTCTCAGGTGGTAACCGTTCAAAGCCCCGCATTCAACCCCTCCGCCATAACCCATTTCGGAAGAGCCATAATGGGTAAATACCGCGCAGCCATATCGGCTGCTTAATTCATCTATCAAAACCTCCGGCACATAGTCGGCACTCAACAGTACCTTTTCAATATGGTTCTTGAATACCTCGCTGCAGGCGCGGCTGAAGTACAGGATCTGCATTGGTATTCCTACTATGGCGCTGATGCGGTTGGCAATGATAAATTCTGCCGTTTCATTGGGATCGGCCATGACTCCCCGGACATGGTTCTCAACTCCCAAACGGTCCAATGATCTCTTGATTACCTCCCCCACACTCCCGTAGGAGTGGCCCGGGAAAAGAACCAGCACCCGGTCATGCTTATCAAGCATCGGCCTGAAACCATAATTGAAAAAGTCAACTGTAAGCTCAAGATCTGCGTCGGTAAAATAAATCCTTTTTTCTTCCCCGGTAGTACCGGAACTATTTACGGTGATTATCCTTTTAATCTCTTTCTGGGGAACACACAGGAAATCAAATGGATTTCGCCCAATGTGGTATGGATATGTAAAAGGGATATTTATAAAATCATCCCAGCTAAATATTTTATCTTCGTCGATGCCGCCTAATCTTTGGCCATAAAAACGGCTGTTGCGTTTGGCATAACCCAGGGTCTCCCTGATTTTATGCAATTGGTATTCCTTCAGCATTTCCGCGTTTCTCGCCTTAATGCCCGATTTCTCCATGATCCAGTTTTCCAGCGGCGTCACACTCATGACTGACTCCTTTGCCCGGTGTTATATTTCTTCCCGGTTACCGAATTCATAACCATGATCCATCAGTATTTCCTGCAGCTTTTCATAGCTTTTGATCAGGATGTTGCCGCATTTCAATTTATATTCCTGCTTGGTATTCCAATCGGTGAAGCTGACCACCCCTATAAGGTCGCGGCACTCTATACCGCCAAACTCTGCTTCAAACCATTCTGTATACTCGTCAACCATCTCAGTGTAGTCTGGTTTGGGACATTCACGGTCGTTGCCTTTACCGGCATAAAGGCCCAGGAGCGCAATTCCGCCGGTCAGCACTCCACATATCTTCGGAGCGCTGCCAATACCTATACAAAAACCGTTTAGTACTCTCAGTAAATCTTCATTCTCTTTTTCTTCCGCATCCAAGGCCATTTTCATCATTATTTGAGTACAGCGATAACCGGCATTGAATAGCTTAAACATCTCAAAAGCGGTATCATTCATCCTCCGTCCCCTCCTTTTCCGCTACATGACAAAACTACCCGGTCTACAGGCTTGTCAGCTTCCTGAAGGCAGCCTCGCTTTATTTATCCTCCAGTCCCTTCTCGACCTCCAGCATCTTGCCCAAGGCCAGGTCCTCTCCGATAAATACATTGCCGCACTGGGGGCACTTCATCAGCTCAACCTCAAAATTACCGCCCAGGTAAGTTACCTTCACCTTGCTAAGTACCAGCTTTTCCTTGCATTTGTCACATATCCAAGGCACTTCATGTTCATTTTCCTGTTTCATGCTCTACTCCTTTACTATTTCCATCCGGTGGCTGTAAACAGTCAATACATGAATCCCATCCTCTTTTTCTTTATATCGTACCCAGTAAGTAACATTCTCCAGCCGCAAATCAGCAAGATAGCTGTGATCATCATGATTTAAGAAGCGTTGTCCGGTTGATTGGGAATGGGCCACCACTTTTTCAATGTCTTCAGTCAGGATAGCCCTTTTCTCCATATCCGCCTGTACCGCTGGCGGAATAATCAAATTAACTTCGTTTCCCGGGTTCATATTCATAGCAGGTTGTTCACCCCCTAATGCTCTCCGGTTTAGCCTTTGCCAAATCCACAGTTCGGGAATCGGCACTCCTTGCAGCTGGAACATAGTCCCCCGTGAGCAAACCGGATAATATCTTTTCTTTCCAGTTTTTCCCCGGCCGCCAATCTCGGCACCACCAGGTCAAAAATGGTTCTCTTGCAGTACATAACACATCCCGGCACTCCTAATACCGGAATATCATCAATGTACGAGAGCAAGAACATGGCTCCCGGCATGGTAGGCGCTCCATATGACGATATCCGGGCTCCGGCCATTTTTACCCCGGTCGGGGTCACATCATCGGGATCAACTGACATTCCGCCGGTAACCAGGATAATCTCGGCGCCCGCTTCTATTAATGTCCTGATTGAATCGGCGATCATCCGGGGATCATCTTTGGAAAACAGCTGCTCCATTACTTCAGAACCCAATTCTTTGAACTTATTGGTGAGAACCGGGCCAAATTGGTCAGGAATCCTTTTATAATAAATTTCATTGCCGGTGGTGACGATACCGGCCTTTAACTGGCGCAAAGGCTTGACCTGGACAATGGGAAAATTCTCTGCACAAATCTTCTCCATGGCGGCGAGTTTCTTTTCCTCGATTTTTAGAGGGATTATTTTGGCGCCAGCCGCAATCGTATTTACATCAACGATCATGTCAGTATGAAGGGTTGAAACCACAATTTCCTCTATGGAGTTGATTGCAAATAACGCTTCCGGGTTTACTTTGAGAAGTCCGCGGCGGTTTACCAGCAGGTTTACTTTTCCCTCGGACGGTTGGGTAAGGGTTATGCCTGGACCAGCGGCTGCCCTGGCCATTCTTATAGCGGCTTGGTCTTCATGAACGTCGTCATCGTTATACTCTATGACATAAATGTGTTCCTTCCCCATATTCAGTAACCGGGGAATATCCTCCCTTTTTATAACATGCCCTTTTTTGAATGCTGCCCCTTTAGACTTACCCGGGATAATTTCTGTCATATCGTGGGCCAGTACCATACCGACCGCCTCTGCTACCGCTATCATATCCATCTTTCATTACCCCCTAATGCATAATGGCACGCTATGCAACCGTTCTAACTAAACAACATAACTCGCAAAATTCGTGCCACCGACTAACATTGATAAGTTACAGGAGTTAAAGTTACAGGGGGACGTTCTTTCTGTAACATTTCATTTCAATATGTTACAAAAGAAAATCCCCCTTATATTAAAAGTTGGAATACTGCTCTATTTCAAAACAGATCATCCTGATGTTTTCCATTTTTCTGTAAAGAGTATTTCTCCCGATACCCAGGGCTTTGGCAGCTAAAGTGACGTTTCCCTTGTACAAATCCAAAACCTTCATTATATGCTGCACTTCTACCACTTCCAGTTTCAGATTTCCCTCCATTAGTTTGGCCGGAGCACCATTTCTTAAATCATTTTGGATTGCTTCCGCTGTTTCGGCATCGGTAGGGCTGCCTGTCTTCAAAAAGCTGGCGGGAATCGTCTCAGTATTCACTATCTGCTCTATTATGTTTTCCAATTCTCTGACATTCCCCGGCCATTCGTATTCCAAGAAAGATCTCATGGCTTTCTCGTCAATATTTACACTTTTCTTGTTGAGCTTTGCCGATATTCTTTTCATGAAATACTGGCTCAGAAGGGGAATATCAGATTTTCTGTCCCTTAACGCAGGCAGCCTCAAGGGAAGTACATTTAGCCGGTAGTACAAATCCTTGCGGAAGTTACCCTTCTGGACTTCCTCATTCAGATCCTTGTTGGTAGCTGCGATCACTCTGACATCCACAACAATCTCCTTGACGCTTCCAACCCGGCTTACGGTGCCTTCCTCCAGGACTCTTAACAACCTGGTCTGCATGTCCAGCGGCATTTCACCGATTTCATCCAAAAATATTGTGCCGCCATCGGCAATCTCAAATTTTCCCGGTTGCCCGGTACTTTTAGCACCTGTAAAAGCGCCTCCCTCATACCCGAACAGTTCAGATTCTATCAGGTTCCTTGGTATGGCGCCGCAGTTTAAGACTACGAAAGGTTCTTCCTTTCTGCTGCTGTAATTATGTATGGCCTGGGAAAAGAGTTCCTTCCCGGTACCGCTTTCACCCATTATCAGGACATTGGATGTGCTGTCGGAAATCTTTTTGGCATCATTGATGATCCGGACAAAATTCTTATCCTCGCCGATGATTTTATCAAAAGTATAAATGGCATGATGGCCCATGATATTTTTGGCCAGCTTTCTGACCTTTTTGACCTCTCGGAATACAAAGACAATATTCATGGGATTCTGTTCGCCATCCATGTGGGGGTAGGCACTTAAGTTAAACTGATGAGGCTTGCTGCGCCTGGTATTCACAAAAACATCCTCATCGGTAAAGCCCAGGTTATTAATGACTGAGGTTTTCACATTACCCCAATTCTCCAGCAGGTCCCACATTTTCATCGATTTGATTTCATCCGGGTGATAACCGAACATATCGGCGACGTAGCGGTTGATGGTTTTTATATTACCCTCCAGGTCCGAGGTCAATATCCCAGTTTCAATGGAGTCGATGACTGTCTCGGTAAATTTCTTGGCCATGGACAATTCTTCCGTGTACCGCTTCACATCCAGCATTTTTTCTATAGCATTGGCAGCTGCCACGACCATCCCCAGCGTATGACAATTGACATATTCACTGGGACCGGTCAAATCAATGCAGCCGATGATCTCACCCCTGGCGTTTCGTATCGGTGATGCCGAACAGCTCCAACGGTGATATTCCCAGATATAGTGCTCCTCCCCTGATACCTGTACCGGCTTCCCTTCGGCCAGGGCGGTGCCCATGGAATTAGTCCCGATGCTGCGTTCATCCATATAGGCGCCCGGCACCATTTTCAATGCAAAGGCCTCGGCCAGAATACTGTCGTCTCCTATTACGCTTAGAATACAGCCTTCCTCATCGGTAAGTATGGAGAAGAAATTAGATCCCTTGACAAAATTATATAATTGGTTCATATAGAGCTCGGCTGTAACCATCAATTCTCTTTTTTCATCAAGCTTCTGCCAAAGCTCAGGGCCGCAAATAATCCTGCGGCTATAAATCCGGTCAAGTTCGACTTTATATCTCCGGCATCTTTCGTGCGATTTAATAATATAATCCTTTACAGCCATCTCCAAACAACTCATTGAATAACCTCCATTCCTACCGTTGCGACCATGAGCTGACCAGTTCTGAGCATCTGTCTAAAGCGTTATAACCATAATCTACAGCAATAAGTATGCCAATCCTGCTTGCCGGTTTATGGCGAATATGATCAGTACTGCTCATCAAGTCAAATGATCCCTTGCCGATTTTCAGGACAATGGTTGGTATTCCTTATAGTAAACTACGTGTTACACCGGCATCACATGTTACACCTGTTACAGTTGTTGGCGCAGGTGTTCCATAATGTGACACCTACATCTTACTAACGGCAGCAAAGCCTCAACAAATTTACCGGGCGAGTAGAAATGAACACGATATTTAACCATAACGTTAATGCAGCGAACAGATATTAGTGATGGATTGACAATTTCCAAGTGGCGGGAAACAGTTTTTACATCGATCCTGCAAAAAGAATTATGCAATAACTGAATAGAGATATGGCTGCAATTTTGCATTTAATTTTTCTTAAATACGCCTAGTAACAGTATACTATAATGACAAAAGAATGCATAATCGTAGTTGGATAGGCATCTTTAGACATTTATCCGGTTGATCCCGGCAAGGAGTAAGTATGAGCACATCCGCCAATGTAATTTACCTTACCGAAAGTTTATGCCCGGTTTGTCTGCAAAAAATACCGGCCCGGCATGTTCTGGTAAATGAAGATATTTATTTACAGAAGACGTGTGAAAAGCATGGTGATTTTTCTGCCGTCATCTGGCGGGGGCAAAGTGAACCGTCCTACGCTTCATGGCAAAAAAGCAAATGGCCGGTGCACTTTCAAAAGTGCCTGACTGCAGCAGAAAAGGGATGCCCCTACGATTGTGGTTTATGTACCCAGCACCGGCAGCAAACATGTTGCGCATTAATGGAGGTAACCCAGCGCTGCAATCTAAACTGCAATTTTTGCTTCGCCAGCAGCGGCGGGGATATGGCTGATCCATCCCTTGATAAAATTAGGGAGTGGCTCGAGGTTTTGGTCGAGGCCGGCAAACCCTTCATCCATATTTCCGGTGGAGAACCGACGGTAAGAAATGACCTGCCCGAGATAATTGCCCTGATAAAGGAAATGGGCTTTCCATTTATCCAATTGAATACCAACGGCCTGCATTTAGCCCAAAAACCCGAATACGTGAGAGAACTGAAGCAAGCTGGTTTATCCGCGGTTTTCATGCAGTTTGACGGCACCAATGATGAGATATACCGGCAGCTGCGGGGGCGGGATCTTCTGGCTGAAAAAGTAAATGCCATTAAAAACTGTGGCCATAACGAGCTGGGGATCGTGCTGGTACCTACCCTGGTTCCGGGCGTCAATACTGACAATATCGGGGAGATCATCCGTTTCGGGTTAGAAAAGGCTCCTGCTGTCCGGGGAATCCATTTCCAGCCGGTGAGTTACTTCGGCCGTTATCCAGCCCCTGCCCAGGATAATCAGCGGATAACCCTGCCCGAGGTATTAAGGGAAATTGAAAACCAGACGGCGGGTAAATTTAAGCTTGATCATTTTGCCCCTTCGGGCTGCGACCACGCCCGCTGTGGTTTTCATGGGGATTTTGTAGTAATGCAGGATGGAAGTGTAATTCACTTAACCATCAGAAGCGAGGCAGGATGTGGTTGCAAAACTGATTCTTCCGGGGTTGAAAAAAACCGGAACTTTGTGGCCCGGAGATGGGTAAGGGAAAGCTCCGGAAACAATCCAACAATGAATAAAGCTGACAACCCGAATGATGAATTGGATACCTTCATTGCCCGGCTCAAGACTCATGGTTTCACTATCACTGCCATGGCTTTTCAGGATTGCTGGAACATTGATTTGGAGAGGCTGCAGGAATGCAGTTTGCATGTAATAAGTCCTGAGGGTAAGATTATCCCGTTTTGTGCTTATAATATCACCAGTATGGAGGGCAAATCACTGTACCGGTAAACGATTAAACTGGGAGGTTATATTATGTTGATTGACGACTTGATCGAATATGTATTGCCCCAAACTTCCGGGAAGACGATAAAAGATGTGCGGGCCGGGTTAGGTTATACCTGCGTTCAGCTGGAAGATGGCTCCTGCGGACTGGCTTATACCTTTAGGAATCAATTGGGCAATTGCTGCGGTACCATGAATGATGCCGGCAACCTGATCGGAAGGTCTGGTGCGGAGATAATTCCATGGACCAGAAGCAGCAACCGGCTGATGGCCGCGATTGGCCTGGCCACCATCAATGCGTTTTTGAACCGCCCTGAGGTTGATTGGGAGACCGGTAATATAACCAGCGCTTTAGATGTGGGTCCTGCTGATACATTTGGCATGGTTGGTGATTTCAGGCCCATTCTGAATGATATCAGGAATAAAACCAGCAACATTTATGTTTTTGAACAGGATCCCGCCAAGATTATTGGGCTGTATCCAGAAGACAGCATGCCCCAGTTTCTTCCCAAGTGTGATGTGGTAGTGATAACAGCCACCAGTATTATTAACCACACTATTGATGCTGTACTGGCAAATTGCCAAAATGCCCGCGAGATCTGCCTGCTCGGTCCTTCAACGCCGTTGTGTCCAGAATTTTTCAAATTGGCCAACGTTACCCTGCTGGCGGGGACAGTAGTAATGAATCCGGAGCTGATCCTGCAAATTGTCAGTCAGGGTGGAGGTACCATGACTATGAAACCAGCCGTCAAACAGGTACTGGCCAGAGTATAGCAAGTAAAATGCGGAGATGACAGCCATGAATATTGCCGCTTGCGATTGTTCAAATACCAGTCATATGTCCGGCTGCATGGTTTGCGGCCGGGAACTGTACTATACCCCGGATATGGCTCACCAGGCCCAATGCTTTTACTGCGGCCAGGTCAATACCACTTACGTCTTCTGTCCGGAAGGGCACTTTGTATGCGATGCCTGTCACCGCAAAGATATCCTGGAGATGGTTGAGCAAATATGTATCGACTCCGACTTGTCTGATCCGCTTGAATTGGCCTTATGCATCTTTGATTTGCAGAGACTGCATATGCACGGGCCGGAATATCACAGTATCGTACCAGCGGTTTTGGTATCGGCCTACGGGAATAGGACCAATAATAAAAATATCCCGGCTATAAAAGAGGCCATCTCGCGGGGAAAGGCCATATTCGGCGGAATATGCGGTACCCACGGTGCGTGCGGGGCCGCCATCGGTGTGGGGATTGCCTATTCAATTATTCACCAGGTCACCCCGTATTCAAAAGAGGAGCGGGGGGAAGCCAACCGGGTGACAGCCGAGGCGCTGCTGGCTATCAGCAGGCTGGGGGGCCCCCGATGCTGCAAGAGAGATTCCATCGTTGCTATTGAAACCGCCAAAAAGAATTGCGCCGACTTTGACGATGCGAAAGAAGCCCAGTACGAGTGTACCCAATTCGCTGACAATCAAATGTGCATACATAGTGAGTGTCCTTTTTATCCCAATAAAGAATAGGAGGTTATTTTATGTTTATTGCAGTTACCGCCGATAGTAAGTCAATGGAAAGCCCGGTATCGGAAGAATTCATATCATGCCGCTGCTTGCTGATAGTCGATATGGAGACTATGGAATTCAAAGCCCTGGAAAATACGGACGATCCGCAGGGAGAGACTATGGCCCATCAAATCAGCGAGTATAATTGCGAAGCGGTTATAACCGGGAAATTAAATCCTCATGCCTTTGATATCATAGCCGATGATTGTGTGACCAGATATGATGGGCGCGGCCATACCGTAAAAGAGGCGCTGGTGCTTATGGAGCAGCGGGCGCTGAAGCTGATCAGAAATCCAGAAGGTCTGGATTATTGCTGCAATGATCATGAAGAAGCGGATAAACCTGTTTTTCATTAAAGGCAGCTCTGAGTTACAGGGGGACGTCCCCCTGTAACTCAACAAGAACGTCCCCTATAACCTATATGTCCATTTCCCGGTTGTTACTATCAATAAATCCCACCTTCACTGCGCCGTTAAGCCAGCGTTGCAGCCGGTCGGCCAAATCATCCCGGGCTGCAATTACGCGTTGATAGTTACTATTCCTGAATCCATCAATCGGAAAAAATATATTTCGGCTTGCTTCGGTTACTTTCCCCTGTTCGCTTTGGCGCCAGATCCACCGCCGGGTTTTCACTCTATCACCTACAGAATAAATAAGCTCACCGGAATCCAAAACCTCCTCTTCCTGTTCCCCGAAAGGAATGAATAGGTCTCCCTGAGCTGAAAAGCGGACCTCAATGTCTCCCCTGGCACTGTCAAGATCATGAGCGCCCAGGGGGACAAGATATTGGAGAGATACGGCATTGCTTAGATCAACAACTGGGTTAATGCGGGGAAATCCCTTTTGTTTGGCCACCCGGGAAGCCATGGCTTCAATCGAACTCATAAATTTGTTGGGATTAAAGCCCAAACGGGTAAAAGCATCCCGGTAGGGCAATATTTCCGGGGCTTCTTTAACTTTAGCTGCAGCAAACCGTTCCCCGATGGACTTGATGCTTTCATCCAAATATGGCCCAATTTCGGGGTAATTCAGCTGATTGTTGATGCCCCGTGCCACTACTACGCCAAAACATACATCGCCTAGCCTGGCAAATACCTCCTGAGAAACTACAAACCTCACTTGGGTATTTCCTCCTTAGATTTTGTGGCTTTCACCCTCCTAAGAGTGCTTATTTTTCTACGATCTTGCCAACTGCAGGTACCCTTGTCATTACAGCTGTCCCGTGCGGAGAGACTTTTTTTATGGGGTCGGTCAGGTCTTTACCCGGCGTAAAACTACAGTGTTTTCCTGCTGGCCATTTAGCTGATTTGGAAACGTCGTATATTATCCCATCAACAGCAACATAGGCAGGATTTCCATTCTCACCATTGTATTTGGCCAATTCTTCTATAGATATCTCCAGGCTGCCTGTTTTGGCGGGATTTGATTGAGAACACCCATAAAGGGTAAAGCTGGCCACTATCAAAACCAATATGACCATAATAGTCTTCCTGCGCATAGCAATTCTCCTTTCTTCCCATGAACCAGTTGGCTTGGTTTAATACCTGAGGGGGATACTGATAACAAGCGTTTTTTAACTATTTTTAGTATACAACCAACAGTTACGAATAGTCAGCTTCCAACTGTAATCTGGTACTGGAACTATACTCCCTGCAGCCCTTCAACAAAGGCCAGTACATTTTTTCCTAAAACCTTGTGATTATAACCGCCCTCCAAGATGCCGAAACATCCACCCTGGTTGCGCTGGGCGGTTTCACTCATCAGCCTGCCCATATAGTTATAATCCTCGGTTTTTAAAAGGCCGCCCCAGTCGTCTTCATGATTGTCAAATCCGGCGGAAGCGGCGATCATGTCGGCATCTGTAAAGTCCAGCGCTTTTTTGACCCTGGTCAGATATTCATCCCGGCTCCTGGTGTGTCCCGGATTGATGATCGTAATGTGCCCCTTGCCGCCTAAAATATTAACGTTGCCATCGCCAAAATGAAGGTCAAAATCCAGAATGAACGCTTTTCTTATTTTTCCCTGCCATTTCAGTTTCTCCAGGGCGATAGCCATATTGTTGAAATAACAAAATCCCCAGGAGCTATCGGCCGAGGCATGATGTCCGGGGGGGCGGATAACAGCGAAACAGGGTTCGGTTAAACCGATCTCGGCGGCCTTGATTGCTCCGCCTGCCGCCAGGGCGGCGATGTCATAGATCCCTTTACGCTCCACCGATTCGACATGTTCCGGCGTGTGCACCTGGAGAATATCAGCTCTGGCGGCCGGTTCCGGTTGGACAAAAGTAACTTTGCCCTTGAGGGCTGCTGCCACCGCCCGAATTCTTCCTTCAGAGGCGGCGGGATCGGACGCATACACCTGGTTAAAATCTTCATGATAAACGACCTTCATGTTATCCTCCTTTCAGCCTGGCTGCCCCATCCTATTCAGGTACCGCATCCTTTTGGGTGATGAACATAACGTATGAACAGTAACATACCAGGTTGTCGTCCTCGTCATGTATTCTCACTTCACTGGTCCCAATCTGCCGGCTGCGATGTACGGCTGTGGCAAACGCTCGTATTTTGCCCAATTTAGCCGGTTTCACATAATTTACATTGGCATTGAGAGTCACGACCAGCTTGCCGAAAGATATGATTGATAATCCGGCGGTAATATCCGCCAAAGTCGATAGGGCTCCGCCATGGAAGGTGCCCATGAAGTTGCAATGCTTGGGAGAGTAATCGAGTTCAGCTTCGGCATAGCCCTCTTCCACCTTGAGTATCTTCATGCCATTCTGGGCACTGAAGGCATCAGTGCGATTGAAGTATTCCCAAAACTCCTTATAATCCATAGTTCACCCCCGTTTATCTGTCTCCTGTTTTGATTATACTTGATGTTTATCGGACGTATATGCTCCTTTTTTCTTTTATCATGCTGAGCATCTAACCCACCATGAAGTATTAAGCCCGCTGATTTAACGGGCTTAATAATCAATTCATATGGATTTTCCTGTAGTCAAGCATTATAGTCTGGATTTTGATTGCTTTAGAATTCTCAGGAAATGTTCTGCTTCCCGCAGGACATGGTCAGCCAGCAACGGTACAATAATTGATTCAATCTTACAGTCTAAGATCGCTGCATCGGCAGTGTCCTTAAATTGGGCGATGGAGCGGGTCGCCTCTATCTCCTTGGTTACCAGTACCTTTAACTTGCAGTTGGTAACTCCCTCTTTGTTAGACTCTAATACTTTTCTTCTTAATTTGAAGAACCTTTTGGCAAAGGTATTGGCTGTCTCAATAAGCTCTTTCTCAGTAGGATCCAACAGGTGGGCAATGAACAATGAATGTTCTGCCATTATTCGGTCCCAGAATAGTTTTTCCTCAATAATCTCCCGCCGGGTACTAATCGCACGGCGTTGCTGCAATCTTTCCAAATGCTTGATAAAAAAGAGAGCCTCCCGCCGGATATGCCGGATCAGTAAGGGGAAATTATAGGTGAATATTTTACATGTCAACATTTCATTTAATATCAGGGTCTTGAATGCTACCAGCTTGCGAGTCAATCTAATGGCCCTCATATTTAAACACGAAACCTCGTCTCCCAGAGCTGGGTCACCTTTACCGGGCCTTAACATTCTTTCTCTGGCAGTCAAGACGGTATCGAATGGCACCCCGGTAAGTTTTTGAGTCTTTTTTTCAGCCCTTATAGTTTTGTCGGTAGCTACTTCTCCGGAAGCCAGGACAGCCCGGCTTACGTTCCCATTGGCTAATGATACTGCCTCTTTTAATAGTCCATGAAATTCATATTTAAACCTGTCAGCCTGGGCAATCAGCTTCTGGTCTTTACATACAAATCCTGCTTCCAGAAAAAACGAGTGTTCTTTCATAATGCGCAGGAAAAAAAGATTAAGTTCCAATGATTCCTGGACAAACCTGGATGGTGTCAGCATTGCAGTCAAATTGAATCACCCTTTCGTACCTTGGTGTCCTATACTATGCAGATAACGAAATAATGGTTACCTGATCATGATTTTCCAAGGTACCCAACAATAAGGGAAGCATTTCAGATTACAATTTTTTGCTGCAAACTGCCAGATCTCATTTATCCCTGTCGTTCTCTGTTTCAATTACCAGTCCTTCGACATGGTGCTTGCTCATGATCTTACGCTTTTTGCGGTTCTCCTTGGTTTCAAAAAGAATATCCATATCATAATTTTCGGGATATAATTCTTCCCGGTCGATATGGAGGGTCAGCCGTTTGTGGTTGATGACATATTTTTTACCCATAACCATAACCACCAAATCCCCCCGCCTATTCTCCTCTTCGCATACTATACCGGTGCGGTCCATGGTAGTTATATAGACCCGGTCCCCGCGCTTGAGGTCTGCCTTGGTATAGCGCCTGCTCCTTTCCAGCTTCTCCTTTTGTATATGATGTTCTTCCTGCCGGCGCTGCTCGGTAATTTGCTGGCGATAATCGTCCGGATCCGTAATTTCTTCTATATAAGTATCATAGTCGCCATCGTAGCTGACTTTTTCTCCGTAAGTAACCTCATGGGCCCGTTCAATGATATGCCGGTCTATACCCAGGCGGAGGGCAATCAGGAAGGCGTTGCTGTCTCCCCAGTTGCCGATCTGCAGCTTATAAAGGGGGCGCAGGGTTCGGATATCAAAGGCCATACAGCCGTTTTCAAAACCCGGCGTGTTAAGGGCATATTCCTTGATCTCGCCGAAGTGGGTGGTGGCAACTATGGTTGCACCGCGGGCAAATACCTCCTCCAGCACCGCAATGCCGAAGCCGCGTCCCTCTGCCGGGTCGGTACCGGCCCCTAATTCATCCATGATAACCAGGGTGGATGGTCCGCAGGTTTTGATAATCATCTGAATATTCTTTACATGCGACGAAAAGGTACTCAACGCTTGCTCAATGCTCTGCCCGTCACCGATATCAGCCAAAATATCGGTGAAAACCGCAAATTCGCTGCCCTCATCAACCGGTACATGAAGGCCGCTTTGCACCATCAGGGTCAACAAGCCAACGGTCTTCAAAGTCACGGTCTTGCCCCCGGTATTGGGTCCGGTAATAACCAGGGCCCGGTAATTATCACCGACACTGAAATCAAGCGGAACTGCCCTCGATCCCAGCAGCGGGTGTCGTCCCTGGTGAATAGTTATCCGGTTGGAACGGTTCAAAGTAACCGGGCTCATGTCCATACTGCGGCTGTATTTGGCCTTGGCGAATATAAAATCATAGTTGACCATGGCTTCGATATTAATGGACAATTCCTGACGGTACGCTTCCACCAGGCGGGACAGGTCAGCCAATATACGGTATACTTCCTGGTTCTCTTCCATCTCCAGCAAATTCAATTCCGATTGCATCCGGTTTACAGCCGCTGGTTCCATAAAAACAGTGGAACCGGTGGCCGACATATCTATTACCTGCCCGGGGAAATGTTTGATATCCTGACGCCTTACCGGCACTACATATCGCCCGCAGCGGCTGCTGACCACAGAATCCTGCAGCATGTCCTTGTAGGCTGAGGAACGCAGAATCTCATTCAGTTTTTGCTTGATCCGATCATTCAAAATCAGTATCCGTTTGCGGATCCGAGCCAGTTCACTGCTGGCCCGGTCATCAACCCGGTTATTAACGATACAGCGTTTTATTTCCTCTTCCAGATCCTTGAGTTCGTACATGGATGAAGCATAGGCCGCAATCCTGGGGCCAATGGTCTGCATCCCGGCCATATACTTCCTGATCCGCTTGACCCCGTCCAGCAAATTGAGGCAGCTGCTCAGCTCTTCGGGGGTAAGAACCATTTCCTTGCCGGCTTTGATAGTAACGGCCTCGATGCCTTCCATGGCAATCAGGGGGACACTGGCATTTACAGCCAGCATAGCCGCGGCCTCGGTAGTTTCTGTCAGCCAGGTATTAATAATAGTGATATCATAAGCCGGCTGAAGGGCGTCTATTTTTTGCCGGGCTTTGTCAGTCATGGCATACTGTTTCAATTCATCTATCACCTTGTCAAACTCAAGTATGTTAATGGTATATTGATTCATTATCTATTCCTCCGGTTCCATATAAATAAAAGCCGAACATGAACACTTCCTGCCCGGCCTTAATCCCTATATTCTGGTATTTCCCAAATAGAATAAGATAAAAATACCGCGCACAGAGCACGGCACTCATCCCAACTATTTTTTGCCGCCAGTGTTCAAACTCCTTAATCCGCACACCAGTACAGCACCACTAATCACGGCGCCCAGCTACGCAGATCAAGATCCATATCAGATTATGGTTAGTTTTGAACGACCTCGGACATACTTCATCCTTACTTTGTAATTTATTATCAACAGTCTAAAGATAGCCCACCAAAGCACGAATGTCAATGGGGGAGTTTTGCGGGGACGCTATGATTTTTGCTCTATTTCGGTGACGCATTCGGTTTTGATTTTTCCGACTAGGAATTGCAGGGCATCTATAACATGGGGTCTGATATCTCCGCCTATCAGTACATACATAATGTCGTCACCAACCTCAAGCTGGCCTTCATTAAGCCATACTTTCACACAGAAGATGCCGTCCATTTGATATGTTTCCGCAATTACAGCATCCACTTTCACTGCGTCATAAGCAAATTCCATTCCTTTCACCAACGAACCATCGTCAATCCCCTGGCGCACCTGGACTTTGGGGGTCTGGCGCACAACCCCATTATGAACTAAAAACATGCCTTCCTGTAAAGCCCTTGGATCAGCCTTCGCTTCTTTGAGCCATTCATCAACGGACGGTGGTACTTTTTTCATCGTTTCACTGGTCATACCTCAAAACACTCCTTATCTATCAAAACAATCACGGTTTATATGCAACAGGTTTCCTCAATAATTAATATCCCATACCGTAAGTATACCTACAAGCAATATATCATCTTTCCTTCGTTTTGTCTTTTGAAGAAGCATTTTCTCCAGGTGGCGGGGGC
>JAXDBN010000090.1:0-11195 GCA_034678805.1 Syntrophomonadaceae bacterium | reverse complement strand
CATGGAGCTGAGTTTTTTTTCAACGCGTGCCGAGCAGGCGGCACAACTCATGCCCGATATCTTAAGTTCAGCCTGGCCGGAGCCCTCCGGTTGATTATGTATCACTCCATAACCAAGCCTGGTAACTATTTCCTCCAACTGCTGCGGCTGGACTTTCTCATCATCGAACTGTACGGTAGCCCTCTCCAACGCTAAATTCACATTAGCCGATTTCACACCTTCCAGCTTGTTGAGACCTTTTTCAACCCGGGCAGCACAGGCGGCACAACTCATTCCGGATATAATGATGGTTTCTTTTCGATCCATACTGCCCCTCCCGTCCAAGATCGTTGATATAAGTTTATTATTTAGTCATAATCTTATTATACCAATGAATAAAATATTTACGCTAAATATGGCCTTAATCATATCTAACGCATATCACTCCAGCAACAGAATTCTGCTTAATCATAACCATATGGTGGCATGATAATTACATCCCAATGATGTAAACACCTTTCCCTGTGGAGCATTGAATATTTTTTATTTTACATGTTAATCTTTTTTAGCTATTGCAATCTATCTGATTATGATTAATATTAAAAAAATGAATTATATGTATAACTATATAGGGGTAAATAAGCTGCTATATGCAGATATATAAAGAGGAGGTATTGTTTTGTCTGATAATGCATCCCTGGGCATTTTTCTTTTACTTACCCTCATATTTCCCATAGCTGCCATGGCTGGCGCCTGGCTGGTCCGGGCCAAATCGGTTCCTTCCCAAGAAAAACTGCTTACTTATGAATGCGGGGTCGATCCAAAGGGATCAGGCTGGATGAGATTCAGGGTCAACTACTTCCTTTATGCCCTGGTTTTCCTGGCCTTTGACGTTGAGACCATCTTCCTTTATCCCTGGGCGCTTAAATTTCAGGCTCTGGGTATTTTCGCTTTTATCGAGATGATTATATTCATCGCCATCCTGGCCCTGGGTTTATGGTACGCGTGGAAAGAAGGTGCATTGCAGTGGTATTAATCTCCCCGGCTGAAATCCGCCATGATAAAGATGTGGACCATTTGGCCCAACATAATATCATTGTCACTACCCTTGAAAAGCTCTGGAATTGGGGCCGAGCCCGATCCTTCTGGCCGTTGAACTACGGCTGCAATTGCTGCCCGATTGAGCTGCTGGCTGCCAGCGGGGCTCGTTTTGACATATCCCGCTACGGTTACGAGGTGTTCCGCGCCTCCCCCCGCCAGGCCGACCTGCTCTTGATAGCCGGCCCGATATCATTGAAAATGGCCCCGGTGGTCAAAAGAGTCTATGAGCAGATACCGTCTCCCAAGTGGGTCCTGGCTATGGGTAACTGTGCTACCAGCGGAGGCCCTTTCCGGGATGGCTATAGTATTTATCCTGGGGCTGATTCCCTTTTTAAAGTCGATGTCTATGTGCCCGGCTGCCCGCCGCGCCCGGAAGCCCTGTTTCATGGCCTCCTGGAGCTGAAGAAAAAGGTGGAGCAGGGAGATTACTAGAACCTGGGAGGACGTGGTATGAAAGTGAATCTTGAACAGATCACCGCAGAACTGCAAACCAACATGGGTGACCGGTTGGAAGTCTATCCGGATGCCTATTTTACGGTTCTGAAAGTCATGCCTGCCGACTTGCTGACTTTAATGGTTTACTTGCGCGGCCAGGCGGGATTGAATTACCTGGCCAACCTGACCGCAACTGACCTTAAAGAGGAATTCGAGATTAGTTACCATCTTTATGCGATACCTGACAACGGCTTGAAAATAGAGATCAAAACCAGGTGTCCCCGTGATCGAGCTGAAATACCTTCGGTCTTTTCAGTCTACCCTACGGCGGATTGGCAGGAGAGAGAGGTATTTGACCTCATGGGAATATCCTTCCAGGACCACCCCAATCTGGTGCGAGTCCTGCTCCCGGATGATTTCGCGGGACATCCCCTGCGCAAAGACTACCGGAAGGAGGCCTGAGCGGGTATGTTTGAAACCGATCAATATACCATAAATATAGGTCCCCAGCATCCCAGCACCCATGGCGGCATGCATGTGGAAGCAGTCATGGACGGCGAGGATATTATCGATGTAATCGTTCATCTTGGTTATGTTCACCGCTCGGTCGAAAAGATAGCGGAAAGCCGCACCTACTCTCAGTTTATACCCTATGCTGCCCGGTTGGATTACATGGCTACCCACCTGCCGGTTCTGGGTTATGTGCAGGCGGCCGAGAAGCTGCTGGGGGTGTCAGTACCGGAAAGAGCTGAATATATCCGGGTGATAATGGCTGAACTCTCCCGCATAGCTTCCCATATGATGTTTGTCGGCAGTCTGGCCATTGACCTGGCCGCCACCACCGGTTTGCTTTACTGTTTACGCGACCGGGAACGAATCATGGATATGTTTGAAATGACCAGCGGGCAGCGGCTGCTAGCCGCCTATATGCGGATCGGGGGAGTAAGTCATGACCTCCCCGATGAATTCTTCCCGGCGGTCAACAGTTTCATCGATGATGTCCCGGCTATGATCGCGGAATACAACGGTCTGATAACCGGTAATGAAATCCTGCAGGCACGCTGCAACGGGATAGGAATACTCCCCGCGGATACCGCGATCGCTTATGGAGTGACTGGTCCCAATCTGAGGGCCAGCGGAATCGATTATGACCTGCGTAAAGCAGATCCCAGCGGGATTTATGATCGTTTTGATTTCAGGGTGCCCGTACAGGAAAAAGGCGATTGCATGGCCCGGCTGCTGGTCCGTTTGGAGGAAATCGAGACGAGTGCCAGTATCATTCGCCAGGCCCTGCAGCAGATACCTGAGGGGGAAATACTGGGGAAAGTACCCAAGGTTTTAAAACCCGAGAAAGGGAAAGAGGTATATCATCGGATCGAATCTGCCAAAGGGGAATTAGGCTTTTACTTGCTGAGCGATGGCAGCGAGAAACCGGCCCGGCTGCACGTTAGGGCCCCGTCTTTTGTCAACCTGATGGTCTTGCCGATCATTTCCCGGGGCGGTAAGCTCCAGGATATTATTGCCAACATTGCGACCCTGGATCCGGTCCTGGGTGAATCAGACCGCTAGACGAAAGGAGCTGGAGCTTTGGAAAGTATGATTATAAACATCGCCCAAACCCTGTCTTCCTGGCTTATCAGCCTGGGTCTGACTCCCTGGTGGGCTGATCTTATCTTGCTGGTGCTGCAATGGACCTGCATAGTTGCGATAATCACCCTTAATGTAATTATCCTAATCTGGCTGGAGCGCAAGATCTCCGGTTTTATGCAGGAGCGCCTGGGCCCCAACCGGTTGGGTCCGTTTGGCTGTTTCCAGACCATTGCTGATACCTTAAAACTCCTGACCAAAGAAGATATCGTGCCATCCAAAGCTGATAAATGGATATTCAAAACTGCCCCTATGTTCTTCATTATCGTATCGGTAATGCTTTATGCGGTTATCCCTATGGGTAAAAACATGGCTGTGGTTGATCTAAATATCGGACTCTTTTATTTTATTTCGGTTGGTTCCCTGACTACTATCGCCATACTGATGGCCGGCTGGTCTTCCAACAATAAATGGTCCCTGCTGGGGGCGATGCGCTCGGTGGCCCAAATGATAAGTTACGAAATTCCCCTGGCTTTTTCCCTGCTGGGGGTGGTCATGATCGCCGGATCCCTGAACCTTTCCGACATAGTCGCCGCCCAGGATAAATTCTGGTTCATACTTTTACAGCCTATCGCCTTTGTAACCTATTTTATAGCCGCTACCGCTGAACTCAACCGGGGACCTTTCGATATGCCCGAGGCCGAACAGGAGTTAACCGCCGGGGCTTACACCGAGTATACCGGCATGCGCTGGGCTTTGTTCTTCCTGGCCGAGTACACCAACCTGGTAGCAGTTTCTGCCCTGGCCGCTACCCTCTTCTTCGGAGGCTGGCAAGGCCCCTGGCTGCCTTCCTGGATTTGGATCATTATTAAAACCTACTTAATAATGCTGGTCTTTATGTGGCTTAAATGGACTTTTCCGCGCATCCGCTTGGATCACTTGATGGCGTTGAGCTGGAAAGTACTTATACCAGTCAGCCTGATCAATATCTTGATCACCGGCATAGGCATCGAATTAATCAAAGGGATGAGGTGGTAAAAGATGCTGGGTAAAGGATTGTTAAAAGGCTTGGCCATTACCGCCAAACATACTTTTGAGAGGGAGATTACTCAGCAGTATCCTGAAGAACGACCTTATTTGCAGAACCGCTTTCGAGGCCGCCTGGCCTATGATTTTCCCAAATGTATCGCCTGCGGATTATGTATAAAAGCCTGTCCCAATAACGTGCTGACCCTGAATACCTTCAAGGATGAGCAAACCAAGAAAAAGAAGGTGGACAGCTACATAATTGACCTGCAATATTGTTTGTACTGTGATTTGTGTGTCGAGATATGCCCGACCGATACCCTTTATTTTACTAAGGAGTTTGAGCTGACCCAGCGGCATCGGGATGCAATCAAGAAAGTCTACCTGCGGCCACCGGAATTGGACCTGATAACAGATGAAAAGGAAACTGCCGGCGAGAAGGAGTCAGCTGTTCCCGCAGAAGAGGATAAGCGGCGCAGACAAATGGCAGCCCTGGAGTCTGCCCTAATCAAAAATCCCGCCAAGACCCTGGCCAAAATTCTATCCTCAGAAGCAGACATCGCCATTATGTCCACCCTGATGGAGAAAGACCATAAAAAACTGGCCAAACTGGCCGAGTTGATGGTTGAGGATCGGGACAAAGCCGCCAAGGTCGCCGCGGCCTGGGTGAATAAAGCCAGTAAAGATCAATCCCGGGAAGGAGATGAATCAGTATGAACCTGAATGAAATTGCTTTCTATGTGATCAGCGGGTTGACTATTGCAGCAGCTTTGGGCGTTGTATTGAGCCGTAATATTGTCCACAGTGCGCTGGCTCTGATTGTTACTTTCCTGGGTGTGGCGATGACTTTCTTTGAACTGGACGCCGGTTTCCTGGGTCTAGTCCAAATACTGGTATACGCTGGGGCCATTTCGGTTTTGATAATATTCGCCATAATGTTGGTCATGCATCCGGACCCTTCCAGGACCAATTTAACCACTCCCAGCCGGGACACTAATTTCTGGGGGGGCCTGCTGGCCTGGATAATTATAGCTGCTATTGGCATAGCACTAGGCAAAAACCCATGGCCAATCCCCCAAACCATTCCAACTGATACGGATCGGGTCGGTGCCATTGCCAACCTCTTACTGGGTAATTATGTGGTGGCTTTTGAGGCCGCTGCCGTTCTCCTCTTGCTGGCGGTGGCGGGTGCTATTATCCTGGCGAAAGGGGTTGAAGAAGGATGATCGGGCTAAATCATTACCTCTTCCTGGCCACCCTCCTATTTGGTATCGGGATTTATGGGGTATTTGCCAAGCGCAACGCCGTAGCCATATTAATGTCGATCGAAATTATGCTTAATGCGGTGAATATCAATTTCGTGGCCATCAACAGATTTATCCAGCCCGCTGATACGGTTGGTCAACTCTTTGCCATATTTGTGATTGTGGTGGCGGCCGCCGAGGTCTCAGTGGGTCTGGCTCTGATAATATCGATCTATCGTCAGCGCAAATCGGTTAATTTAGACGATTTCAATCTGATGAAATGGTAAGGAGGGGAAGCTGATATGGACAATATACTCCAATTTGCCTGGATGATTCCGGTTCTGCCCTTCCTGGCCTTTGCGTTAATCGGCCTGCTTTTGCATCGCTGGCCCAAATTGGCGGCGGCTTCATCCATTGGAGCCATCGGCATTTCACTTGTTTTGTCAATCCTGGTGGCGATTCGGGTCTTCAGCGGCGACCCCGGCCAGGTCTTCGAAATGTCCCGGCGCTGGCTGGAGATGCCCGGGCTTAAAGTAGATATGGGAATATTAATAGATCCGCTTACCGTAGTTATGTTAATGGTGGTGACCACCGTAGCCCTGCTAGTGCAAATCTATTCCCTGGGTTATATGGATAAGGACCCGGGACTAGCCAGTTATTTTTCCTACCAAAGCGTTTTTGCCGGTTCCATGCTGGGCCTGGTGGCAGCCAATAACTTTGGACAAATCTTTGTATTCTGGGAACTGGTCGGGATGTGCTCCTACCTTTTGATCGGATTTTGGTTCGGCAAACCTTCGGCCCGGGATGCGGCCATCAAGGCTTTCATAACCAACCGCATCGGTGATTTTGGTTTCCTGCTGGGCATACTTTTCCTGATGATCCTTTTTGGCACCCTGAATTATGGTGAACTAGCCTCCAAGATAGCTGGTCATCAGAATTTGACCGCACTGCTGCCCATAGCAGTACTGCTGTTTTTCGGGCCGATGGGTAAATCGGCTCAATTCCCCCTGCATGTATGGCTGCCAGATGCCATGGAAGGCCCTACCCCGGTCAGCGCCCTTATCCATGCCGCCACTATGGTTGCCGCCGGCGTATACCTGATTGCCCGCGCTTTCTTTATCTTCAGCCAGGTTCCCCAGGCTATGCTGCTGATCGCGGGTGTAGGTGGCTTCACCGCCTTGTTTGCCGCCAGTATCGCCCTGGTCCAAAACGACATCAAAAGAATCCTGGCCTATTCCACCTTAAGCCAGCTCGGTTATATGGTTATGGCCATGGGGGTGGGAGCCATGACCGCCGGCATGTTTCATCTAATGACCCATGCCTTCTTTAAAAGCCTCTTGTTCCTGGCGGCCGGCAGCGTCATCCACGCCCTGCACGAGGAACAGGACATCTGGAGAATGGGGGGACTGTCCCAGAAGATGCCCTTCACCACCTGGACCTTTGTCATTGGTGCCCTGGCCCTGGCCGGGATACCGCCCCTGGCCGGATTCTGGAGTAAGGATGAAATACTGCTGGGGGCTTATGCTGGCGGATTTACCGGCCTCTATATTTTAGGCAGCCTGGTGGCTTTCATGACTGCCTTCTATATGTTCAGACTGATATTCACGGCCTTCTTCGGGCCTAATACCGGCGGTCATCATGCCCACGAGTCTTCCCCGGTCATGACCGTACCGCTGGTTATCTTGGCTGGATTTTCGATTGGAGCTGGATTCGTCGGTTCACCGCTTATGGGCAACGCCTTTGGGCATTTCATCAATGCTCCGGGATCAGCCCATCACCAGGCCAACTTCATCATTATGACCGTATCATCTCTGCTGGCTATCGCCGGCATCTTCCTGGCCTGGCTGATCTACCAGAAGCAAGCCATCAAGGCCGAGGAGCTCAAGCAACGCTGGTCAGTAGCTTACAATATCCTATATCACAAGTATTACATAGACGAATTCTATGCCTGGATACGTAAGGTATTGGTAGACGCAGCAGCCGCGTTGATGGAATGGGTTGACCTGAAAATAGTCAACGGCACCGTCAATAGCCTGGCCTACCTTACCGGTTTTTGGGGGCGCTCGCTGCGCTACACGGTCAATGGCCAGGTTCAAACCTATGCTCTCTGGGTTGTACTGGGAGTTGCTTTATTGCTTATTACCGCTCTATGGACCGTATTTACGGTCCTGGTTTAGGAGGTGGGCAGAATATGAACTTTCCGATTCTATCCGCCACCCTGCTGGCCCCAATCCTCGGTGCTCTTCTTATCACGGCTTTGCCCCGCAAACAGGAGCAGCTTATCAGGTATGCGGCAGCGGTAAGCACCTTGGCGAGCCTGGTTCTGTCGTTTATTATCTTTCTCACCTATGACCGGGCCCTGAGCGGGATGCAGTTTTCCGAATCTATCCCTTGGGTCAAAGACCTCGGGGTCAGCTACGCCCTGGGCGTTGACGGCATTAGCATCCCCTTGTTGTTATTGACTAATCTGATTGGTTTCAGTGCCGTATATGCCAGCTGGCATACTGAAGAGCGGGTCAAAGAATTTTTTGTCCTCCTCCTGCTTCTCATAAGCGGGGTAATGGGAACTTTCCTGGCTACTGATTTGTTCATATTCTTCCTGTTTTACGAAGTGGTGGTTATCCCCATATACCTGCTGGTAATCATATTTGGTTCATCCAAGCGGGTCACCAAGGAATATGCGGGCATGAAACTGACTATCTACCTGCTGATAGGGAGCGCATTTCTGCTGGTTGGTCTGATCGCCCTTTTCATAAAAGGGCAGGCGTTGTTGGGCTTCCCCACCATGGACATTGCCACCCTGAGCAGAGCTGATTTTCCGCTGACCTTTCAGATCTTTGTCTACAGCTTAATGGCTTTCGGTTTTGGGACCCTGTTGTCAATGTTTCCATTCCATGCCTGGTCACCGGATGGTTATGCCGGAGCTCCCACTGCAGTCAGCATGATTCACGCCGGGGTATTGAAAAAGATCGGTGGTTACGGTCTCATTCGTATCGGCCTCTTCCTGCTGCCGGCTGGGGCCCGCTATGTAGCCCCGCTGATAGCTGTCCTGGCCCTGGGTAATGTAGTTTATGCCGGGTTGATCTGTATGACCCAGAAGGATCTCAAGTATATTGTCGGCTACTCGTCGGTAAGTCACATGGGCTATGTGCTGCTGGGCATTGCCTCTGTAAACCTGATCAGTATCAACGGCGCGGTTATGATGATGTTTGCCCACGGGGTAATGGCAGCCCTGTTCTTTGCCATGATCGGCAACCTATACCACCAGAGCCATACCCGCAATGTGTTTGATTTCGGGGGCTTGGCTCACCAGATGCCCAGGCTGGCAGTTGGCTTTATGCTAGCCGGCCTGGCTTCCCTGGGCCTACCCGGTACGGTCAACTTCATTGGTGAATTCACCATTTTTGTCGGTGCTTTCCGGCAGTATCAGGTGCTGACCATCTTGGCAATATCCGGAATCGTCATTACTGCCGTTTATATTTTGCGTACCCTGGGCGGAATTCTTTTTGGTCCGCGGCGTCCCGAATGGGATCATCTCAAGGATCTGCAGGGGGTAGACCTGATTCCCCTGCTGATTCTAGGTGGAGCTATTTTAATTGTCGGCATCCTGCCTTTCACGGTGATGGATCTTATCGATAGCGGGGTAGGGCAACTGATTTCACAAATTAGCCCGGGGCAGATTGGAGGGATCTTTTAATGGGTTACCAATTACTCGCACCAGAGATTTTTACTGCTGTCCTTGGAATGCTGGTCCTGATGCTCGGCTTGCTGTTGCCAACCCAGTGTGAAAAACTGGTGGGGTATATTACGGTTGCGGGAATAGCCGCGGTCTTGATAGTCGTAATCCTTGGATTTAACCAAGAAGCAATATTTTTTCAAGGTGTATACCAAATTGACCGGTACGGCAGTTTCTTCCGCATCCTATTCCTGACGGCGGCCCTGTTGATATTCCTTATGTCCAGCCGCTATACCGATTGGTTTGGCCAGCGCCAAGATGAATGGTTCAGTTTCATGGTTTTTGCGACCCTGGGCATGATGATAATGGTGGCAGCTGGTGATCTCATCACCGTGTATGTGGGGCTGGAACTGATGACCATCAGCTTTTATATTTTGAGTGCTTACCTGCTCAATGACGGTCTGTCCGCTGAGGCGGGTTTGAAATATTTGATAATCGGCGCTTTGTCTTCGGCAGTCTTGCTGTTCGGCATGAGCCTGGTTTATGCCAGCAGCGGCACTACTATTTTTACTGACATTTACCGGGCATTGAACCATAGTCACTATCAACCCGCTCTCGTCGCCGGCATCGTCATGCTGATTGCTGGTTTGTGCTTTAAAATTTCGGCGGTGCCTTTTCACATGTGGACCCCGGATATTTACCAGGGTGCACCTACCCCCGTGACCGCTTATTTGTCGGTTGCCTCCAAGGCCGCCGGCTTTGCGGTCCTGGTGAGAATCTTCCTGATATCTTTTCCCGACACTCAGTTTGACTGGCATGGGGTTCTGGCAGTCTTGGCCGCGCTGACCATCATCATCGGCAACCTGACTGCCCTGCCGCAGACCAACGTCAAACGCATGCTGGCTTATTCGAGTATCGCCCAGGCCGGATACATCCTGGTGGGGCTGGTGGCGGCTAATGCCTATGGACTCAAAGGTTTGCTCTTCTATGCCATGCTCTATGTATTTTCCAATGTAGGAGCTTTTACGGTGACCACTATGGTGGAGGTTGAAAATGGCAGCACCGAAATTGAGGCCTTTCAGGGCCTTAGCCGCCGCGCGCCCATGCCGGCAGCCGTCATGACCATCTGTATGCTGTCCCTGGCTGGCATCCCACCATTGGCTGGATTTGCCGGCAAGTTTTACCTATTTGCCGGAGCCATTCAGGCCGACTATCTTTGGCTGGCCTTTATCGGATTATTGATGAGCATGATTTCCGTTTATTATTATCTTAACGTGGCCAAAGCCATGTACATCGGGGTAAACAGCAGTGATAAGTCCTTGGCCATCCCGGCTGCCGCCAAGGTGGCTTTATGGGTGTGCCTGTTAATGACACTATTCCTGGGCATCTATCCGGGCCCCCTGGTCAGTTTAACCGAAATGGCCATTCGGCTGTTTAAGGTTGGCTAGCCGGCATGGTTAAACCAATCAATATCCACAGGAAAAGCTGCTTTAATTCTCGGCGGAAATAAAGCAGCCTTTTTAACTGAGGTAAGAACGGTTATTAAAAAATCCAACTATCGCCCGCCTTGGAGTAACTTATAATCTCATTCGCGGAGAAAAACAGGTCTATTTCCCGGGCAGCACTAATGGTTGAATCAGAACCATGGATTATATTTTTATTGATGGTCATACCATAGTCTCCCCGTATAGTGCCCGGCGCGGAATCCTGGGGATTGGTGGCCCCCATCATGGCCCTCACCACAGCCACAGCATTCTCTCCCTCCAAAACCATGGCTGCTACCGGACCAGAGGTAATAAACTCGACCAGGTCATTAAAAAAAGGCTTTCCGATATGTTCGTTATAGTGCTCAGCGGCCAGGGCCGGGGTGATCTGCATCAGTTTCAGAGCTGCAACCTTAATACCCCGCTGTTCAAACCGTCTGATTATCTCTCCGATCAATCCTCTCTGGACCCCGTCCGGTTTGACCATACTAAATGTACGTTCCAACATTCATCACTCCTAAAAACAAACCAGGCCTGCTAATCTCGCCTAATTTTCTTTCATTCCGACCCATCATCCCTATTATAAGCCACTTACGGCCTTTTTAACCACCCTGGAGGACTTGACTGTGTTCATTGTCAGGGGTAACTTTTACATCATTCCCG
>JAXDBN010000089.1:0-22790 GCA_034678805.1 Syntrophomonadaceae bacterium | reverse complement strand
TCCGGTTGACGGTCGTCATTAATTTACGTTCTGAATCAAAGGGTAATTCATACAAACGAGGGTATAATCGATTTACTTCATCCTGGAGCAGACCGTTCTTATAAGCAGCCATGATGATAGCGGTTTCAGTGGGATCACCGATGTGACGTTCATTACCCTCTTCGAACTCTATCCGCCCATTGCTGCATAACACCGCACAGGTGAGCAGTTTCCTGATGGCCGGGGAGTTGTCCTCCCGAACATCTTCTGCGACAGAGTTTTCCGCCTCAAACGCCTGTATCAGGGTCATTTTATTCAGAGTCAGGGTGCCGGTTTTGTCAGAACAAATAACCGAGGCGCTGCCCAGGGTTTCCACCGCCGGCAGGCGCCTGATGATGGCATTTTTACCAACCATTCGCTGCACCCCGATAGCCAGAACAATGGTGACAATGGCCGGCAATCCTTCAGGGATAGCAGAAACCGCGAGGGACACGGCTATCATAAATATTTCCATAACCTTCATCCCGGCCATGACACCTATAACAAAAATAACGGCACATGCCGCCAGAGCCATAATTCCTAAATACTTGCCCAATACCGCCAGCTTATACTGGAGGGGTGTCTGCCCATTGTCCTCCTTTTCTAAAAGGTCGGCTATCTTACCCATTTCGGTATTCATCCCGGTGGAGGTTACCACCACCCGAGCCCGCCCATAGGAAATACTACAGCCGGAGTACACCATATTTAACCGATCCCCCAACGGAGAGTTGACTTCCACTTCTGCATGGGGGTCTTTTTCGCTGGGCACCGATTCACCGGTCAAGGCTGCTTCCTCGGATTTCAGGCTGGCCGCCTGAATAATGCGGGCGTCAGCAGGCACAAAATCCCCCGCTTCCAGGATTACGATATCTCCTGGAACCAATTGGGTCGCTTCGATAATAGTCTCTGTGCCATCGCGTACTACCCGGGCTTGGGGAGCGGAAAGATTCTGGAGGGCTTCCAGTGCTTTTTCGGCTTTACTTTCCTGGATCACACCCATGATAGCATTTAGAACAACTATTAAGAGAATTAAGATAGGCTCGAAAAATCCACCGTCTTCATAAACTGCTACCATAAAAGAAATCGCCGCGGCGATTATTAGGATCAAAATCATAACGTCCTTGAACTGTTCCAGGAAACGCTCGATTATAGTCTTCTTCTTTAAATCTTGTAATTTATTTTCCCCGTGTTCTGAAAGCCGCCGCGATGCTTCCCCGGCAGTCAGACCTTGATCAGGATCAACCTGTAAAGCCCATAGTACGTCCTCAATACTTTTATCATGTGGTATCAACGCAATCCCCTCCTCTGTCCACCCCTATATTAGGGTCAAGAGATAGACAGAATTATCTATCGATGGTTGCTTTCACCAGGCTATTTGGCTCCAGCCTTGGTCTCGGAGACTATAGCATCCTCTAAGGCCTGCACAATCGCGATCTGATTCTTATTCACCTGTTCGCCCAATTTGCCAGCCATTATGGTCAAGTCACTCATGGCGGCCTGGTATTGATTCAACTGAATTCTGAGCGCATTCTCCATCTGGCTTTGGGTCCAATTCCAGCTGCCCATACCGATAAGCCACATATCATACATTCTCGCAATCATTTGTTCCCAGGCAGTGAATCCCGCGAAATACGGATTTTCATCAAACATATACAATCCCCCTCAATCAAGTATTTCTCACATTCCCTAATATATTCAATGTATTCCTCAATGGGCCCTTGTATTAATGGCAAAAATTGCATCGTTTGTTTGGCAGCCAGCCAACGGATTGCTCGCATCAAAGTTGATTTTTATCTGATGGTTCGATGCGTTCTTATCTTAATTATAAAGCCCAGCCATTGCCTTGACTATTACCAGGAAAAGAAAACCAAAATTATGGTTACTATTATTGAGCTGAAACGGTCTCTTGCCGCTAGAGCAGTTAAAAATATGCGCTTAATGGCCCTTTGCCCTGCGGGTACTACTGATGCGCCAAGGCTTTTCCAGATTAACGTACCAGTGAGGCTTTTTTGACGTTTTGCCAGTAAATATGGTTGCTGCTATTATATGCAGGCTTGAAATTCAGCAAAAAATAGTATAATGTAACCCAGCTGCCAATTTTCTCTGTGAATATCGTATTTATTAACACAAATCAACCAAATTCATATACTAATAACGGGGGCCAACTCTATGCTAACGAGACAAGATAAGGTCAAGGATTATTACAGTATACTGGGTGTGCCTGAGACCGCCAGCCAGGCCGAGATCAAAGGCGCCTGGAAAAAGCTCGTCAAGCGTTGGCATCCGGATATTTGCAAGGATCCTGAAGCCCATATCAAATTTATCGAAATATCGGAAGCCTATCAAGTGCTGCAGGATGACTGGGCACGGCGCCGCTACGATTACCTGCGCCAGGAAGAAGAGCACGACCTCATGTATTACCGCCGCCAGCGTGATTTCAGCCAGTATCAGGATGAAGCCCGTACCCAGGCTGAATATTTCCGCTTTCTCCCTCTTGATCATGTACTGGGTCTAATGCTCCAATCAACTGCTAACCTGGCTCAATACTTGTTTTTATCCTGGTATAAGATGATTTTCTGCGCCCCTTTCGGTTGCATAGACAGCACCGAGAAACGCAGAGCATAGGAATTCGTGATTCCAGCCGGGGAGATTGAAGGCAGCCCCGGCTCTTTTATTTTCTTCACCTGCTCTTTCCGCCCTCCAATTCCTATTGCAATATTCCGCTAGCTACTGCAACCTCTCTGATCTTTTCATTTTACAGGTGCTCAATAGTAAATGTCTGCTGAATACTCTTTACTTCCTGGATTCTCTCACTATAATGATTGTTATGATGTTTCTCGGTTGGATAAATGACAAAGATTGGCGGGGATAGTTACGATTAGACAATTCATGCGCTGGATATTCGGCCAGAAGATGGCCAGCGAGAATCTCGCTTACGAAAAACTGTCAGTTTTCTGGGGGATGCCTATCCTGTCCAGCGACGCAATCTCATCGGTAGCATATGCAGTAGAGGAAATATTGTTAGTCCTGGTTCCAGTCATCGGAGTAGCCTCATTTGTCTGGATGCCGCGGCTGGCGATTGTAGTAATCCTTCTGCTTTTAATCCTGGCCTTCTCCTACAGCCAGGTGGTAGATGCTTACCCTCAAGGCGGAGGAGCATACATCGTAGCCAAAGAAAATATAAGCACTATGGCGGGTCTAACAGCTGCTGCTGCGCTGTCAATCGACTATACTCTTACCGTAGCGGTCAGTATTTCTGCTGCAACTGCTGCAATCACTTCAGCAGTCCCCATTTTATATACTCATCGGGTGGCACTTGCGGTTTCGCTGATTCTATTGCTGATTATCGCGAATGTACGGGGGGTACGTGAATCAGCGCGTGTTTTTAGTCTTCCTACCTACGCTTTTATCCTGGCCATCATTACCCTGGTTATAGTCGGAATGCTAAAACATGCTGCTGGAGCCGATACCTATATCCCCGCACCTGCTGCACAACCTTTGGCTATGGGGACCCAAGTAGTAACCTTATTCCTGCTGCTTAAAGCATTTTCATCAGGGTGCAGTGCTGTTACCGGTATAGAGGCGGTTAGCGATGCCGTACCTAACTTCAAGGAGCCAGCTACAAAGAACGCCAAAATTGTGTATCTAATGTTAACCGCGGCCATTATTATTTGTTTTGGCGGTATGGCTTATCTCGCTAACCTCTACCATACCATACCCAACGCACGCCAGACCGTTGTTGCCCAGATTACCCTCGATGTTTTTGGCCAGGGAGCTATGTTTTACTTCATCCAGGCAACAACAGCTATCATCCTGGCTATGGCAGCCAATACTGCTTTTGCCGGGTTTCCTACCCTGCTCTCAGTCGTAGCCCAGGATGGATATATGCCCCGGCAGTTAAAACTGCGCGGGCACCGTCTCAATTTTAACAATGGTATTATAAGCCTGGGTATCCTGGCCATTGTTCTGGTAGTCGTTTTTAAAGCAAGCACTCACTTGCTGATCAACTTGTATGCGGTCGGTGTATTCACATCCTTTACCCTTGCCCAGGGGGGGCTGCTCCTGCGCTGGTTTAAACGCAAGGAGCCCGGATGGCATTACAAGGCTTTGGTTAATGGCCTGGGTGGCTTAGTGACTTTAACCGCCATGATAGTAATAGGTGTAACCAAATTTTTAGCCGGAGCCTGGATAGTATTCGTGATGATTCCCATTATGATCTGGATCATGCTGGAGATTAAAGAGCACTACAATTCTGTGGCCCGGCAGTTGGACATACCCAATGATTCCCTGAGCAAAATTGACCTGGTTCCTGCCTATTCACATCATGTTATAGTACCCATTGACAGCCTAAATGCCATGGTGGTGAAGGCTTTGCGCTATGCACGGACTATGACCAGTAATGTAGAGGCTTTCCATATTGAAACATTCGAAGGTGAAGCGGACAAACTTAAGAACAAATGGGCGGGCTTAAATACCGATATACCCCTTATTGTCCGACACTCGCCTTATCGTGAAGTGGTTGGCCCCCTGGCTGAATACATCGATTCGGAGGAACACGCGTCCCAACCCGGCGATATAATCACGGTTCTGCTGCCCCAGTTCTTCGTTCCCAAATGGTGGCAGAATGCGCTGCACAATAATACCAGTCTTTTTATCGCTAATGCCATGTTCAGTAAGAGAAACGTGGTTGTATCCATCCTGCCCTTTTACCTGGAGGATATTAAACGCTATACCGCCAAGGTGACCGGTTCATCTTTTCCTCCTGCGAAAGAGGGCGAGGATCTGGCCAAGCCTCCCTTGCCCAGAGGCCTGTAATAGAACTCCAGCAAATATCAATTAGGTTTCTTTAATGATTCAAAGTGTGATTAAATAATAAAGGTCATCTAAATTCTGGAATGAGGTGTAACTATGGCTAAGATGAGAGAAGCGACCCAAAGGCATCTGGATGGACATCTGGCAATTTTGACTGTCAGCGCCAAGCTTTATGATGAAGGCAACCCTGAAGAAGCCATAAAAATGGCCGTGAGTGCCAGAGCGCTGTTACATAATAGTACTAAAGCTGATTCGCTTGTTAATCAACTGCAGATAAAAAATAATATCTTTATGCTTTCCACCACTACCCAGTACATACCCGGCAAGCCAGGTGCTTACTATGGACTGCTTGGTGAAATAACGGCTGAAGGTGAAGAGAGTAAGGGTGATTTACTGCCCATGTGCCAGGTTGATAAGGAGTTCGTGAATAAATGGCACGGGATTGATGATTGGTGGAACGAATTGACCGTTAATGATAAGGCTTTCTCTCTATCGCGTAAAGACGTGGTCTTAATGATAGCCAACCAAAACGAGGGAACTCATATAGATGGTGATAATGATAGCAATTATGCAGCATTAGAGCGCAACTCATCGGGTTGGTTAAATACCGGCGAACAGGAATCGATATTTTCCAATCATGATGCCTATGCAACAATGCGCCAGATTACTTTTGAACTTTTAAAATCTTTTGAATACCATTACAAACTCAAATCATATTCACGGAAAGCAGAGACCAAGCTGAACGCTATTTATATCGACGATAAGGTGTACTTTGCCAGTTACGACTGTGAAAAGTATCCGCTCACTGCAGCGGCGCTGGTTGATCCAAGAATGAGCCGGATTGAAAAACGAGAAGTCTTTTTTGACAGTTTGACCAACAAGGATGGCAGTAAAAACGGAAGAATTATCGCCATTTAATGTTGTCCAATGGATTATGAATGATCTGGATTAAGGTTTAACAATTGGCATAATAAATCCCTTGAAAGAGGCCAAGATATGATTAGATTATATTAAGGGGGATTTAATAGTGGCCAAAAAAGGTAAGAATAGCGACAATAAGAAAAAAACACAGGATGCGGATGCCGCCAGCAAGAAATCCAAAAACTCTTCTTCATCAAAGTTAGGAGTTTAGACCAATCAAAATACATTAGTAAATAGAAAAACCTGCTGATAATTATCGGCAGGTTTTCGCTTTTCACTGATAATATGAACGATATTCTTAATTGTCGGGCGAAGTTGATTGGATATGGTGAAACTATTTTTTCATTGGCTTGTTTCAAATATTTTGAAGCCCTATAATCAAAAATAAGAGGGAAACCAAAAAGTCATCGAAGCAATAACTTCAGCCTCTCGAAGGGGGAATAAAGAATGGCGGAACATGATTTTGATTTAGTATTTCTGGGCGGAGGACCGGCCGGTTACCAGGGAGCAATCCGGGCTGCCCAGCTGGGACAGAAGGTAGCAGTGATCGAAGATACTAACCTGGGAGGAGTCTGCCTCAACCGGGGCTGCATACCTACCAAGGCCATCCGGGCTTCAGCGCAGGTTTTAAACCAGGCACGCCAGGCCAAGGATTATGGCATCGTTATACCCCAGGCACTTCCCGATATGACTGCAATTGTTGATCGAAAAAATACCGTAGTTTCTCTGCTCCGGGGGGAAATAGGTGAATTGTTCAGGGCCAATGGGATCAGGCTTTATAATGGGCGGGGAAAATTCATTTCACCACAGGAATTACGTTTGAATGATTCAGGCCCAGTTATTAAAGGCAAAAAAATAGTAATCACTACCGGTTCTCGTCCTAATATTCCCCAACCTTTCGAAACACCCATCCCAGGTGTGGTTACCAGCGATGAGATCCTGGAAATAGACAAGCTGCCCAAAACTCTCCTGGTAATTGGCGGAGGAATTGTGGGTTTGGAGATAGCTTCCATTATGGCTGTATTAGGCAGCCAGGTAACGGTTTTGGAGGAGCGCGAACACATACTTCCTGAAGAGGATCGTGAGACAGTAGCCTATTTAGAGAAAATGCTGATACAACAGAATATTAAACTCATTTCTTCCGCGACAGTGATTAAGGCTGAAGCCAAGGCCGGAGTTACCGTAACCTTATCCAACGGGGACATTTTCACTGCCGATATGGTGTTGCTGGCCGCAGGCCGACTGCCCAATACCTTAGATATTGGTCTGGAAAACACGGGCTTGGATTACCATGGGCGTTTTATACCGGTTAATCAATACATGGAGACTGAAGTTGAAAACATCTTCGCCGCCGGCGATATTGTGGGCGGATGGTTGTTAGCCCATGTGGCTTTTATGGAAGGGATAATCGCAGCCGAATACGCATCCGGACTGCCCAACAGTATGGACTACCGGGTTGTACCCCGCTGCCTGTTTACGTTCCCCGAATATGCCTCAGTAGGTCTTTCTGAAGAGGAAGCCAGCCGGCACTATCCCGCTAAAGCGTTTTCTTACCCGCTTAAAAGCCTGGGCATGGCCCAGGCACTTGGTGAGTCGGAGGGTATGGTCAAGCTGGTGATAAACACCATGACCGGGGAAATCCTGGGTGGCCACGTGATCGGTGTCCACGCCAGCGAACTGGTATCGGAGCTAGCCCTGGCCATGCGAAATAAGGTGATGCCCTCGGGAATTATTAACACTATTCATATTCACCCCACCATGGCCGAAGCAGTTCTGGAAGTCGCCCAAGCATCTTCAGGCAAAGCTATTCATATGAAGCCCTAAAATACTGGTATTTCAGAAAGACAGAAGGTTGAAGTGAGCCATTGCTCTTTTGCAAAGGCTCATTTTATTGCCTATGGTCATCCACATTTTGTTTAAATGCGATATTCTTCGAATTCATACATACAGGGATTACCCCAGGCAATATACATAACACCCTCATTAGGAACCATAATATAAGCGGCAAGGGTTTCCGATGCGAATTCCACAGGTTTACTGGTGTCAACATGGCGGCATATGGAAGCCGGGTATTGTTCATGATCGCTCATAATTGCCATCATAATTTCCGGAGTAATGGATCCTAATTTTTCCTTTATCAACCCCTGGATACGTCCCACCCGGTCATAACTATCCGGAACAACCAGGTTGGCCATATCATGTTGCTTGAACCTTTCGGTTAGATAATGGTTAGAATGGACCAGAACGTCGTTTTGCGGAGTAATTATCTCAAAATCATCCTGGATGCCCTCAATACCCCACATTTTATTATCGAATGAAGCCAGGTGATAATAGCCTAATCCTCGGGCGTGAGCTTTTAATATCTCCATGGCATCATCAATAGTCTCCTGGCCCATTGCTTTGTGGAGGTAAACGCTGACAGGCAACTTGAACAAGTATTTCTCGACTCCAGCCCATGTACCATTGGCACACATCCCAAAGCCTTGTGAATTCAGAGTGTATTCTACCACTCCCCATAAAACCAGGGAAAGTTGCTTCATTCCGTTTGGATACACTACCTTGATCAAATCCATCGGACATCCTGGAACCCAATCTATGGTTTGTCCTAGTATAGTCTGGCCTTTTTCAGCCGCCGCCCCAGACACAGCAAAAGAAGTGCACATACTGGATAATTGCCCGTAATATCCGCCTAAGTCAAAAGCACATTGGAGAGTGACTGCTTCTTCAACACTGATTCCGGCTCCCTCTGCCATGCCCTCTAAACGCTCAGCAATGCATGGGTTATAATCCATAATTTTAGAATGGAACTTCATGGCATTGGCGACTATGTCAGTTCTGCCGGCTTGATGAACAAAACCCAAACCGCCGATGGTCATCTCAATAGCCCGAGTAATATTTTCCCTGCACTCCCTCCCTATTTGAAACCCGATTTCGAAATTGCTGCCGCAACACTCGATAACCTTAAACCGTCTTTGCTGTTTCATCATTACTCCTCCCTTTTACTCCCAACCAAAAGTACCTCCACATGGATTGGATGTTCTCCTCCCGGTTCATTTCGGGAACAAACATGAGCGCATTCAAAAACCCCTCCCGGAAAGACAAGTAAGCGAAAACAATTTTAGCGGGATCATCATCTGGTATAATTGCTGATCGCATCCCTTCCATAAGAGCCTGTTCAATCCATTTTTCCACCTCGGTCTGATAAGATTTTAACTGGTTAAAAATCCGCCCGCTAATCTCAGACGGTGTAAAAAACAAACTCTGGGTCCAAAATGCTTGAATATCAGGCTGAGCAGCATAGTGCCTGACATATTGCTCGAACATTTGCCTGAGTTTGTCCTCCGCTTCGAGCTCTTGACAATCGATCATTATTTGTTGAGTAAGAGCAATATATTCTTGTTTAAGATCTTCAAGGATAGCAAAGAAGAGCGCTTCTTTCCCATCATAATGAGCATACAGAGAAGCTTTTTTGATACCAACCAGTTCAGCTATTTCTTTCATGGTCGTGCCTTCGTAACCCTTGCGAGCAAATAACGGAAGAGCGACGGATTTAATTCTCTCTTTGGTGGAAATTTTCATATGTTTCTTTCTTTCTGATAGTATGCCTACCTTCCGGTAGGTAGCTTAAGTTTATCTTATCCTTTTCTTTAGTTCAAGCTACTTGTGAAATTACCCGGAGTTTACAACGAGAGGTATGTTTACATAAAATACGAAAGCCTTTGCTTTTTCGCAAAGGCTTCTTGTAGTGGTCATGAGTCTATTTGGTTAATAATTAATTCTTGTTGATTTTCATCGAATCGAGCAGTCTTTGGTTCTCCTTGACCATGTTTTCCACCATTTTATCAAGATCGCAGAAATATTGATAATATGCTGATTTCTCTGCATCCAGCAGGGATTTATATGATTCAGAAAACTGAATACCCGCTTCTATTTCCTCTGATTGCCCGGTCATAAAATCGAATATACTGCCATCTCCAACCGTGAAAAGGGAACCATTATTATAATTGGCATGTAAAAATGCCATTACTTCGTTGTCCTCCCCTAATATCATCTCGGCATCATAAGCATAAGTACCAGGTCCGACCAGCGTCCTAAAACACCTTTTCTGTAATACTTTCACGGTTTACTCCTCTCTATCACGTTATTATGATTTACATACTCTAGCAATCGAGCCAATATAGTGTCACAGCTAATTACAAGAACATTTATAAACTGTTTATCTCTTCCTGGGAATACATCCTAATGTTTCTCTCCTTGAAAAGCTCAATGGTTTTCTCATTATCCGATAAACGTAAAACAAATAGGGCATCACCATTTAGGTTATAGTTGAAAGAATACATGTATTCAATTGAAATATCGGTCTTTTCTATAATCTCCAAAACCTCATCCAGTGCACCTGGTATATTGCGTACACCCACACAGATGACATCACTTTTCTTAACTATAAAACCGGCGCTTTTCAGACTATTGACTGCCTTGTCAATACTGGCTCCCCTAATTATCAGGCGAACAATACCAAAATTAGTAGTATCCGCTATGGAAAGAGCCATGATATCTATATCATTTTCGGCCAACACCTTGGTCATTGCTCTTAATGTGCCTCTGACGTTTTCCAAATACACAGAAATTTGCGTAATAAACATACCAATGCCTCCTATTAAATGCTTCTATTATCAATAATTCTTTTCGCTTTTCCTTCTGATCTTGGAATGGATTTCGGTGCAACAAGCTTTATTTTAGCACCAATCCCCACCACTGATTTTATTTTCTGCTGGATATCATCTCTTAATCTCTCTATTTCTGCTACCGTATCAGAGAACATTGCGTCTGTAAGTTCCACCTGTACTTCCAATTTATCGGTAGATTTTACCCGGTCTACAACCAGCATATAATGCGGAGCTACACCATCTATACCGACTAGTACAGATTCAATCTGACTTGGAAATACATTGACTCCGCGTATAACCAGCATATCATCGGTGCGTCCGGTAAGTCTTTGCATACGGACATGGGTACGTCCGCATTGGCATGGAGAGGCATCGAGCCTGCAGATATCATGGGTTCGGTACCGAAGCATCGGCATTCCTGTTTTCGTAATAGTCGTAAACACCAATTCGCCAGATTCCCCGTATGGAAGCGGTTCTTCGGTCACGGGATCTATAATCTCTACGATAACATGGTCCTCATTAACATGCATCCCTTTCTTCTCCAAACATTCAAAGGCGACACCAGGACCAGCTATTTCGGTCAAACCATAAATATCACATGCATCTATCCCTAAGACTTCTTCTAAATGGGTTCTCATCTCTTCCGACCATGGTTCAGCTCCAAAAACGCCCGATTTGAGTTTCAATTCCTCTGGTTTGATGCCCATCTCCTGGATCGTCTCGCCCAGGTGCGCTGCATAAGAAGGTGTACAGCAAAGCATAGTTACTCCAAGTTCTCTCATCATTAAAATCTGGCGGGGGGTATTTCCGCTGGACATCGGTAACACCATCGCCCCAACTTTGGTTGCTCCCTGATGGGCACCCAGCCCGCCCGTAAACAGTCCGTAACCATAGGCAATCTGAATAATATCATCCTTTCCGCCTCCAGCCGCAGTAATAGCGCGGGCAACCATATCCGTCCATATATCAACGTCATTCTGTGTATACCCGGCCACAATCGGTTTGCCGGTAGTTCCAGACGACCCCTGTATGCGTATGATTTCAGATTTTGGTGCTGCCATCAGCCCAAATGGGAATTCGTCACGCAAGTCGGTTTTTTCAGTAAACGGCAGCAGCCTTAAGTCTTCTACCGACTTGATATCTTGCGGTTTAATTCCCCTGGCATCCATACGCGCACGGTAAAGCGGCACATTATCATACTCAAGCCTTACTGTTTCACGAAGATGTTTACTCTGTAATTCCCGTAACTCGCCGCGGTTCATACATTCCATTTTGGGATCATAAATTCTGTGTTCTCGTTGGGATGATTTCATTCTTGTACCTCCTGTAATTAAGATTTTGGCGAGGACAAGACAACAAAAAAGCCCTGTCCTCTGTTTACACAAAGGACGGGCTTATATACTACCCGTGGTACCACCTTTTTTTAACGCTTTCTCGCGAAAAGCATCCTCATCGGGTACGGCAATATCTTTGCTTATACCCTATCGCTATAACGGGCGAAACCGTCACTGCCTACTAAATTCTTCAGCGTGCTGCTCTCGGGATGAATTCAGAATGCTATTCCTTATTGGCTCGCACCTTCCGCCAACTCTCTGGAAGAAAATCTGCAGACTTACTACTTCCCGGTCACTGCATTTATTGTTTATAAATTCTATTCCAAAAACAAAATTTGTCAAATACTTTTTATATACTCCCAAGAAGATTAGCAAAGCACGGGTTATTAACTGGAGAAGGAATTAAACCGGATACAAGCGATAATAATAAAGTAAAACGCAAAGGAAGTTAATATATGAACAATCAAACAATATTATGGTCTATGTTGATCTTACCCTGGTTGACCCTGATCTTTATGAGAAAAGAAGAAATCAGGCGTTATATTCCCTTAGCTTTTTTCACCATGGTAATTACGTCAATCGTTATTGAGGCCGGCATTACCTTAAATCTTTGGAATATTCGAGAGACCGCTTACCCTCTTAATCATACCCTGTCATACGTCTATGGTCTGGCTCCGGTAGCTGCTATGTGGATCTTCAAGTTTACATTTGAACGGTTCTGGCTATATATTGCTGCTGACACTGTTTTCAACGGGGTATTTGCTTTCCTTTTGACTCCGTGGTTGGCCAACCGGGGAATCAAAGATTTGATTACCAGTAGATTCAATGTATTTCTTATAGTTACAGGGCTGGCCGTTTTATTGTATCTTTATCAAATGTGGCAGGAAAATGCATGGGCTGGCATTAGGGCAGCTTCATATGAACCGCAGCCGGCTCTAAAACGCGTACCCCAGGATGATAAGGCGGAAGAATAGTCTAAAACGCCGCTTTAAATATGTCCATAATATCTTGAAGGGTTCCTTTTCTGGGGTTGGTTAATCCAACGACATCCTTTAGAGCGTTCCTGGAAAGGGCTTCGATGTTTCCTGTTTCCAATCCTATTGCCTCTAAACCGCTTGGAATGCCTAGATAAGAACTTAAATCCATAATACGCTTTGCGATCATTGCAACACCTTGAGCTTTGCTGGTCGATTTAATATGCATAGCCCCGCATATTTTGCTTATACGATCATCAGGTATGGAAGGTGCGTTAAACTCTAAAATATGGGGAAGCAATATAGCGGTAACACTCCCGTGGGCAGTGTTATAGAAACCTCCAATTTGATGAGCCAGGGCGTGGGCGTATCCTAAACCCGCAGTATTAAACGCCATCGCTGCCATGATATTGGCAAACATCATTTTTTCCCGAGCTTCCATATCATTGCCGTTATCATAGGCACGGGGAAGATAATCAAAAACCAGTTCTAAAGCCCCGATGGCTAGATTATCGCTTATCGGTGAGGCCTCCGTTGCCACAAAAGCCTCTATGGCGTGGGAGGCAACGTCTATGCCTGAACTGGCAGTTACTTCCTGGGACATAGTCGCCATAAACAGAGGATCATTTACCGAAATATATGGTGTCATAATTGGGGAAGTAATAGTCATTTTGACCCGTCTTGATTCATCTTTGACAACTGCGCTCATGGTAATCTCAGCTCCCGATCCGGCGGTGGTGTTTATGGCTATTTGCTTAATAGGTGGTTTAGTCACTTTGTTCCAGCCTTCGTAATCAGTTATAGAACCTCCATTGGTAGCAACTGTGGCGATAGCCTTGGCACAATCATGATTGCTCCCCCCACCAACGGAAATGACCCAATCATAATCTCTTTTAATCTCCGTCCAGCCATTGTCGCAGCAAGCAAGACCATCCTCTACAAAAGACACGGTGGGGTTGGGATGTTGCACCCCGTCAAAAATGTCGTAGGATATAAAAAGACTTTTTAAAATCTTTTCCACCGTTTCAACGTAGCCCAGACTGATTATGTTTTTATCGGTGACAATTAAGGCTTTACTAAGTTTCCAGGCTAACAATTCATTAGATAGATCTTTAATCGCTCCCACACCGATGAGGTTGGTTTTAGGCATCCAAAAATTATGGTTATTTTCCACCGACAACTCCTCCGTTGCTTTAATAGGCATAGTATTTACCGTTGTTCCTCTTTAATGCAATCGGGCTACGCTCCATGGGGACGATCCAATAAAAAAGCCTTTGCGTATATGCATAATATGCAAACTAGCAGAAGCCTAAATCAACTTGGTTTTATGGCTATCCTACTATGCACACCCTGGTCGCGATTTCGAGTCGGGGGTAGCGAACCCCGGAGAATGCATGTCAGGTGGTCCGCTGTAATATAGCTTTATCCTATAATTCCAAAAACCGCTCCAGTCACCATCGGAATTAACCAAATAAACCAAACCACTATACTAAATTTATGAAACCTGACAATTAGCATCTCATTTTTCCTGATCAATACCAAAGTAGACCAACCAGCGTGAAAGAACATAATCAGTATCGCAGCTAGACCAGTTATTCCATGGAAGTTGAATTGCAGCAAACCACCAACCATCAAGCTCATAGCTCCAGTACCTATAGAATCGCACACCAAACCTGTATAAAACGTTCCTACGTGCCACCACTTTAAGCGACCTTGAAATCTTTCACTCCACACCCCAACCGTATATATTATCAGAGCCAAGTTAATAAATACCATTCCAACAAGTGCATAGGTAGTCATAATTAGAACCCTTCCCGGTTTGTACTTATCCTCCGATTGTCCAAACCAATACTCATATGCTAGAAATAAATAAAACCTGTCAAATACGTCCGTTGGTATTACAATATTTATTATTTCAATTTCGCAGTATTATACTACCTATTCTTTTATGAGTTGCAGGATTCAGCCCCACTGCTAGGTTTAATTTAATAAGTAGGTTCATACGATTTTATCCGCTGCGCACCATGCGTACGACCCATTGTCCCCTCGCTACCTAGATTGCACTTAAGCTCTCGTCCTTTATGGCAACGTTTTCACCAGCAATCGCCAAGCTGACCGCTTCAGCCTCTGGGTGGTCGCCATTCAGCTTCCGCCACCACCGGTTGTGGCGATGGATAACATATTCCCGGTCAATCCAGCCGGTAAACATACTGGCTACCAAGGGCCGATTATCCTTGATAAGAAAGGCCAGCAAGTGGACGATGATAGAAAACAGCAGGATCACCGTAAATAAATTGTGGATCTGGGCTAGCCAGAAGATGGAGCTTTCACTAAAATTCACCCCGGGGATATTTTTATATACCTTTAGCAGCCCGGTGATAATGAGGGCCCCGATGGATAAGGCCGTAACCGAGAAGGCCAAACGCTGCTCGGCTAAATATTTGTCATTGTCAGGTTCTTCAGCCAGCCCCACCATAGAGGCGAAGATCTGTATCGACTCCTTAAAATCTCCGCGGCGGGGGATGATTTCCCAGTTCTTACTGTATAGCAGATGGGTCACATAATATACACTGATAAAAATAAGCGCTATCGCGGCTGCATAATGAAGGTTCAGAGTGCTTATAAAGTTGCTGGACCAAGCCAGGCCTGGTATCTGGTCCACGTAGTAACGCTTATAAACAGGCATCTGGCCAATCCCGGTGAACAGCAGTATAAATATCGATGCCATTGTAACCCAATGGGTGAAGCGAATTATTGCATTATGCCGTTTTATCTTCATCCCCGGCTCCTCCTTTCATTATCTGGTAAGTGCTGATCCCAGCCGCCATTACGCCAGCCAGGGGAGCCAGTAAAAATCCGCTCAGCATATTCCCAGGTTCATTCATGGGATTTTCGATGTTTACCGGCATGCTGATCCTACCGTTCTGACCGTCCAGGTCCTGTTCTGTAATCGCCTTATTGATGGCTTCAAAGGGTACGCTGGATATATAGAAATTGGCGGTGCCCCCATTTTCATCAACACCGTAGACATAGCCATCATTCTCTTTAGCCCAGTCCAGTGCGTATTGGCGGAGTTCCTCCTTGGGACCTAATCGGATAGCCCCGCGCGGGCAAGCTGATACGCAAGCCGGTTCTTTACCCTGCTCAACCAGGTCGTGGCACATGTCGCATTTGTACATTACTCCCCCACCGGCGTAATCCGGCGCAACTTTCAAATATAATCCCACCCCGGCCTGGCGTTGGGGGATATGCCACGGGCAAACATCCCGGCATTTGGCGCCCCCGAAGCACCCATTGGTATCGATGACTACCGGTCCTTCCGGAGTCTTATTGTTGACCCCAAATGGACATAATTTGGCACAGGGAGGATTGTCGCAATGCATACACTTACGCGGCACATTGACCTTGATTCTTCGTCCCTTGTGCTCAACCTCCAGTTTTTGAACATAGGTCCAGTTATATGGGGTCAGCCGGTTGGTTAGTTGCTGCTTTTTTGACCAATCTTCATGTTTTGGTTGAGGCCAGTAGTCCTTGATAGGCTCCTGTGGTTGGGGGAAGTTGCCCGCATTTTTGGTCCGGCAAGCCAAAACACACTGGGGGGTATCTTGAAGATCACAGCCGTCGCATTTATTCAGGTCATGCAGCATGGCCACGCTTCCTTTTGAGGATATTTGCGCCGCAGCCTTGCCAGCTCCGGTAGCTATGCTGGCAGCCACCATGGTGGAAACGGCCGCCCTCTTGAAAAAATTTCGTCGTGTAATCGCCATGTTGATATCTCCTCGAAAAATCATTACCCCCATGGGGTATTTTTATATTACCTGACTATATTTGTTTAGGCAATACCAATCTAATTTTTTTCTTCACACGTAGACGTCATACGATCAATAAAAAAGCCTTTACGGTAATGCAATAGCATAACTCATAAAGGCCAAAATTTTCGCGGGAAAAGAAATTTTTATGGCATTCATTCCTCTCCTCATTTTCCATTAACTTTGGCGCACGCAGTAACGAAAAAAACTGCACAGAGAACATTACAATGAAGGCCCGAATTTCGCAGCGCCCAACATGGCATTGTATCAACGCTAAACCATTGATGGGCCGGATTTTTGCCGCCGCTTCAAACTACGGCGAAACCGGCTCCGCTGGCCCGGTGCTTGTCGGAAGTTTTTGCGAGGGCGCTGTCCTCGCACTCCCGGCCTCTTCATAAGAACAGGAGAGAAGAAGATTTGTTCATTTGCACTCAACTCAATAATTTAACGAGCCGAACAGGAAACTTAACCTGATCGGCTCGTTTGATTACGCACCTCGCCTTCTTTTAAACAAAACCACAAACGACAATCCTGCCAAAAGAAGAATTGGGCAACCTCCTACAAACAACCATGTGTTTACATCGAATCCCGATGTTATAACCGACGCTTGATTTCCAAAGCCCGGATTTTGCCCGGCAGTTACGTTATTTCCATCGCCCTGCGCGTTTCCCGGGGGCCGCCCGCCCATACCGCCGAAACCGCCTCGTGTCGTGTTTTTGAACTGCGCTATCTGTTCGTCGGTTAACCCAAGATCTTTGAGCTGGGCAAGCTGCTCTTCGGTTAGCTCATTCTCACCTGCGGCCTGCATGATTTCCATGGCTTTTTGCATAGTTCCCATATCAGCACCCTGCATTCCGCCCATACCTCCCGGTCCCCGATCTGCGCCGCCACCGCCCTGACTGCCGAGCGCAGAGAGATTAACGCTGGAAGCGTCAACTAGCTTGCTCGAATCCGCACTTTGCCCAGCGCTTGTGGAGGGAATTGTGCCGTTGAGCTGCCCCTTAATGCTTTCCGCGCGAAGCAGCCCAAGTTCTTTGAGTTCGATAATCGCTGTCTTATATGCATCATAATCATAAAAAGCGGTCGGGTCGGCTTCTACATGGGAAGAAATTAACGTATTCATAGAATCCACCGTTTGTTCAAATAAGCCGCTGTTGAAGTAGCCGTCAACGATTTGCTGCAAATAGTTGTGATACATCTCCATATATTCCGGCACTTCCAGCAGCTTTCCAAGCAGCGGTCTAGCTTCAAGACTCACGCCTGATACAGGCGTGTCAATCGGGAAATTGACAACACCTGAAGCGCTTCCCGACTGAAAGCCGCCAAACGCCAGATTGTAGTCCCAAGGTAGAATAGTCAGTTGCCCGTCGTCTTCGTACAGATAATAGTTATGCCCCATATTGGCAACATAGCTGTCGAGGTTTACGACGACCGTGTGCGCAGCGAAATATTTTAGTACCGCCTCCACATCGACGGCGTCTTCCAAATCCTCACCATTTGAGAGTTTATTAAGCGCTTTCACCACACGCATGTAATCATTTTCGGTTGTAGCAAACACCGAATTGTCAAAAATTGCCGAGTAACTTGCGGATTCGTCATCAATGTATTGGAGTGATACGCCACTTGAAGACATACCGCCCAATCCTCCGCCGCCCAACCTGCCTCCGGGATTATCTGCGGCATTTTGCGGACTTTCATTGTTTGCCGCTGGAGCTTGCGGCTGCTCCTGCGCCTGATTTTGCTGGTTGTTCTGCGCATATTCCGCATTCTCGCCACCGTTTATAAACTCGTTCATCCGTCCTTCGCCCCGCATCCCCATGCTCTCTGGTTTGTACAGCTCACCATGATCGTTGCCATAAACGCGCTGGGCGTAGCTGTCATCGAGGCCCTCAACAGCAAGATAAAAACCCCACGTTTCACTGTTGACCGAAATATCCGCGAACGCATACAGCGGAGACTCAACGCCGACATAATCCATTATGTCGTAGGACAGATATTCTTTCATATAGGTCGCGTCGCCCATCATGTTGTTAACCACAATTTTGTCAAGCCCCAGCCATGTTTGTCCGGTGATGTAGTGGTCAAACTCAATTTTGAAGCTGAAACGATCGGTTGTATCGTCCTGCGCTACCGTGTTCAGACTGGAGTTACCCTTTGGGCGGATGCCGACATTTTCAATTTTAGTGCCGTTGATAACAACCGTCGCGGGTATATATTCCTCCGCTGTGGCGTTTTCGAGCATATTTGCCCATTCTTTTTCATCGGCAATAATCTGGATATCCATAATCTGACTTTTATCCATAGCCGCAATATATGCCGGTTCAGGCGTTCCTGCAACCCCGATGAATGCTGAAGGGTTCATGTATGCAAAACCTGTGACAAGCACGGCGACCGCCATGAGCAGCGCCGCGATTGCGCCAATCCATTTGTGCTTAATCATGACGGTTTCGCCTCCCTATGACATATAGTCGCCGTTATAGCTGACAAGCGCCGTGCTTTTCACGTCGGGGATCGCCTTGATTGCCCCGACAAACTTTGTGGAACTTTCTTTCAGGCGAACCTCAAGCGTTAACTCCATGCCGGAATGGGAAATAATCTTTGATTTTACCGAAAGCTTCTTTACACTCTGCACAATTTGCCTCATTATATCATCCTCCTGTTTTTCTCCCTCGCTGCTGATGACAAGAATGTAGGGGGAATCCACGCTCTTCTTGTTGACAAACAGCACGAGGATAACGCCGATAAAGACAGAACCGAGTATTGCGAGCGGTAAAAGCCCCGCGCCCAGAACGATGCCCGCAGCGATTGACCAGAACAAAAACGCAATGTCAAGCGGTTCCTTGATGGCCGTTCTGAAACGGACGATGGACAGCGCGCCGACCATACCGAGTGACAAAATGATGTTGGAGGTCACGGCGAGGATAACTAATGTGGTAATCAATGACAGTGCGATGAGCGAAATGCCAAAGCTCGCCGAATACATGACGCCTGTGTATGTTTTCTTATAAACAAAGAAGATAAAAAGCCCTACAACGAAAGCAAGCCCCATAGCGATAACCATGTCAAGCGCCGAAAAGCTCGTGATATTTTCTAAAAAACTTGATTTAAACAAATCGTTGAAATTCATATTCATTCTCCTTATCCATAAATGCGGCAGGCCGCGTATTTTGAAAATGCCTCCGTGTGACGAGTATTTGTCTGTATCACGTCACGCATGATGTCCGGCAGGAAGTTGTCATACTTCACTTCCATCAACAGCACTCCCGGCTCGCCGACGCTTAATGTTGGTAGTCTGCTGTCAAAAAGTCCTGTGGAGTAAAGTCCTGTACATAGACCCGAATCAAATGTTACGCGGACATTGCCATAAGGGAAGATATACGCTTCGCGCCAATAATCCACAATGGTTCGGGGCCTAAGCCTTTGAAAGCGCAGCTTGCTGTAAAACTCCACAATGAGCGGTTTGTTTGACTCAGCCATCCAAGCGAGATCACCATCTAATATCCGCTGCGTTTGCTCATGATTGAGTGCGGTTGACTGCTTATTGCACAACCCGTTTCTCTTGCTCTTTTTTTCCAGACGAATTAAAGCATCGTCGAAATTATAGATGCGTATGCGAAACTTCTCCTTATTGGGCAGCCCGTATATCTTTTCCCTGAGCGCCTTATCGTCGTAATTGTCAAAATATAGGCTGCGAATATGGTAACGTCCATCTGTTCCGGCATTTGAATCAACCCTCGAAACTGCTTTCACTCGCTGCCGCAGCGAATGATAATCAAGCAGGTTTATGACATGCTTATATTCATGCCTGTATTTCAATTCATTCATGTACATCAGCTCCTTTGCCTGAATTTTACGGTGGTAAACTTAATCGAAGCTTAATTCGTATATATATTTTGAGAATACAAAAAATTGGCATTAAGTTTCGATTAAGATTGATGTGCATAATATAATTATCACCATGTAGAGGAGATGAATCGCTTGCGGATTTTAATCGTGGAAGATGAAAAAAGACTTGCGGAAACGCTTACCGATATTATCACGGAAAACAGAGACATCGCCGATATAGCGTTGGATGGGGAAAGCGGATTGGACAACGCTCTGACCGGAATATATGATGCGATTATTCTTGACGTAATGCTTCCCAGGATGAATGGTTTTGAGATTGTTTGTGAGCTTAGAAAACAAAACATAAAAACGCCGGTACTGATGCTTACTGCAAAAACCGAGCTTGCAGACCGGGTAAAAGGGCTTGATTGCGGAGCGGATTATTACTTAACCAAACCATTTGAAACGGCTGAACTGTTGGCCTGCCTACGGGCGGTCCTGCGGCGCGGCGATGAAATTAGGCCCGAGTTACCTGAGTTTGGAGATATCTGCATTGATGTCGCCGCAAGCGAACTGATCTGTGGGAATCGGTCTGTTAAACTGAATGCGAGGGAACTGGAACTTTTGCGGCTACTTATTGCGAACAAAGGTATTCTGCTCTCCAAAGAAAATATCTTCTTTAGGATTTGTGGGTATGATAGCGAAGCCGATGACAGTATCGTTGAGGTATACCTGAGTTTTCTGCGTAAAAAGCTTGAACATGTCGGATCAAGAATAAAAATTTCCGTTGTTCGGCGGGTAGGCTACAAATTGGAGGTATTGGAATGATCCAAAAGCTGCGGCGCAAGTTTATATTCATTCTTATGAGTGTAGTCACGCTCATTCTGCTCGCTGTTTTTGTTTCCATGCTACTTTCAACATCAAGTAACGCACAGCGTATGAGTGAAAACATGCTCCAGCAGGCACTCAAAATGCAACCGCCACTACAGGGCTTGCGACCGCCGCAAGTTGAAGACGGGCGGAATCCGGTCGGCGCGGTTTCGCCTGGTACCCGTATGCCCATTATGGTTGCTGAAACGGGCGCCGATGGGACAATATCATTCCTGACTAATCAACTGTACTTTATTGAAGAAGATGAAGCGAAATCCGCTGTTCGGGCGGCTATGAACGCCGAGGAGGACTCCGGAACACTGCAAAACTACGAGTTGCGCTTTCAAAAATCGGATGATGGAGTCCGTATCGCACTCGCTGACATATCCATGGAACGGGCGATGCTGCGGAGCCTGATCATAAATTCACTCATGATCGGTGGCGCTGCGCTTGCGGTATTCTTTTTTGTTAGTTTTTTCTTATCGCGCTGGGCAGTGCGCCCTGTTGAACTTGCATGGAAAAAGCAGCGGCAGTTTGTCGCCGATGCTTCCCATGAGCTTAAGACACCACTGACGGTCATTCTTTCCAACGCTGAAATGCTGGTCGCCGACGGGACTTTTACAGATGAAAAAAAGTCCCGCAGGATGGGACATATCCGAGCCGAGGCCGCACGCATGAAAAAACTGGTAGATGATTTGCTCACGCTGGCCAAAACGGATAGCACGAAAGACACAATGGTTCGGAAGTGTGTTGATTTCAGTTTTTTAATGACGAGCACGGTTCTCACTTTTGAGCCAATTGTTTTTGACGATAGAAAAAAATTGACTTATGAAGTGCAGGATAAGATCTTCGTAGCCGGAGATGCACAACGTTTACTACAACTTTTATCTATCTTGCTGGATAATGCGGTAAAATACTGCCCTTCGGGAGGGTTAATAACGATCAACTTGAAAGAAATAGATAAAAAAAATGCTTTGCTTTCGGTTTTCAACGACGGAGAGCCTATTCCCAAGAAAGAAATCGCACAAATATTTCAGCGGTTTTACCGCATTGATAAATCAAGAAGCACCCATGGCAGTTTTGGTTTGGGACTTGCCATAGCGGAGAGTATTGTAAGAGACCACGGAGGGAAAATATGGGTGGAGAGCGACGATAAAAATGGCAACAAATTTTTTGTAGCGTTACCATTATGCTAATTGTTGAAACTTCATGGGTCTGAAATATTTTCTGTGTATGGCACACCCCTGCTATCTTTCAACGATTCCCCCTGCCAACACCACGGAAAAATAGCAAGGGTTTTGTCTCGTCATCACCAAAATAACCTGTTGCGAACAACAAAAGCCGCTCCGCTAAAACGCAGGAACGACTTAAATACCAGCTTTTCAGGTAATATAAAAACCACCCACCGATAAAATTCTTTTTATCAATAGATGGGTACCGTCAATAGTTTTTCGCAAATTTGAATTTCCACTTGGTAATTGGCAGCTAACCAGCAATCTGATTGGCTGTTTCTTTTTGCATCTCCTCTAGCGGCTTCATGCACATGTACCTTTTATTGCC
>JAXDBN010000088.1:0-4878 GCA_034678805.1 Syntrophomonadaceae bacterium | reverse complement strand
CTGTTCGGTATCTCAGACTCACCAGACTATAGTATGGGATATCCGCATGCCCAGGGCTATCCTGGGAGCTATGGTGGGGGGAAGCCTGGCGGTTAGCGGGGCTGCCTTTCAGGGTTTATTCCGCAATCCCCTGGTAAGTTCGGGAATCCTGGGAGTTACATCCGGAGCCGGTTTTGGAGCGGCCCTGGCGATCGTACTTTTTCATACTACCGCTCCCATTTATGTTTTCGCTTTTCTTTTTGGAGGACTGGCAGTACTGCTCAGCTTTTTGATTGCCAGGGTATACAACACTACCCCAACCATCATGTTGGTACTGGGTGGAACAATCGTATCCTCGGTATTTGCCGCCTTGATCTCTTTTGCCAAGTACGTGGCTGATCCAACCAATGAGCTCCCCAGTATTGTCTTCTGGCTGATGGGCAGTTTGGCGTCAGCCCGTTACCAGGATATTGTGGTTGCCGGTATCCCCATGCTGGCAGGGACAATTGGCATAGTAGCAGTTCGCTGGAGAATCAATGTATTGTCCATGGGAGATAAGGAGGCTCATACGCTGGGGGTCAATACCAAGTTAAACAAAGGGATTGTAATTATATGCGCTACCCTGGCCACCGCAGGGGCGGTTTGTGTGAGCGGTGTAATCGGCTGGGTTGGACTGGTGATACCACATATCGGGCGGATGCTGGTCGGCAATGACAACAGGGTATTAATACCGACCAGTATGTCTTTGGGGGCTTGTTTTCTTATTATGGTTGATAACATGGGCAGATTGATTACCGGTTCGGAAATACCCCTGGGTATTTTGACAGCTCTGGTAGGCGGGCCTTTCTTTGTTTATCTTCTAAAGACAACCAAGGGAGGCGGATGGTAAACATGTCCATACTTGAGGTTACTAATATCAGCTTCGGTTATGACCGGCAGGACGTCTTAAAAGATATCACTTTTAAGATTGAAGCGGGAGAAATATTCTTTTTATTGGGGCCTAATGGCTGCGGAAAGACCACCCTGCTGGACTGTGTACTGGGGCTTCATAAACCTCGCCAAGGCAGGATATTAATCAATAATAATGATATATATGGGGTCAGACCTAATATCATTGCCCGACAGGTGGCATATGTGCCTCAGATCCATGAAAAGACCTTTCCCTACACGGTAAAGGATATTGTCCTGATGGGGAGAGCTTCATATATAGGATTATTTGGTTCTCCTGCTGCCGAGGATAATGATATTGTGGACGAGGCCCTTGCCCAGGTAGGTATTCTGCCTCTGCGTGATCGGCACTACACCCAGCTGAGCGGCGGGGAAGGACAGCTGGTTATGATCGCCCGTGCCCTGGCCCAGAGGACCCCCCTGATTATAATGGATGAACCCACTACTCATCTTGATTTTAAACATGAACTGGTAATTATGGAGACGATTGTGGAACTGGTCAAAGAAACAGGTCTATCAATATTAATGGCGACCCATTTTCCCAACCATGCATTTTATTTCGAAAATAATGGCATTTTAACTCAAGTAGCTTTGATGCATAAAAGTGAATTTATGGTTTCCGGCAGTCCATCAGACGTGCTATCGGAAGATAACATTAAAATGATTTATAATGTTAATGCCCGGATAGTATCCTATGCTTTTGATGCAGAAAGAGAAATCAGACAGATTGTCCCGATAAGTACACAATAGTCTATAAACATAGGGATGATATTATCAATGGAGGTTTAAACTGGAGGGAGGATTTTTCATGAGGTATTATCAGAGTTCTATAATGCCTAGGGTTCTGATCTTGGTCCTGATTCTTAGCCTTCTGTCAGCAGGTGGCTGCGGCAAACAGGAATCCGGGGAACTCCCTCCTGCTGTGGATACCGTAACAATTACTGATTGCGCAGGACGGCAGGTAGAAATCCCCGCTCAAATTGAACGAATCGCCTGCCTGTGCCCGGAACCAGCCTATGCGATGGCTATGTTTGGTCAGGGTGACAAAATTGTTGCAGTAGTAGGTGGTATTCAAAGAGATCTGATTCTTACTGAGATGTATCCACAGATAAAAGACCTGCCGGTTCCCAAGAGCAGCGGGGGAATAAATATAGAGGAACTGATCAAAACCGAACCGGATGTCGTTTTCGTCAAGAGCGACACCTCCGGTAATGAAGCCGAAGTAGAAAAACTTGATAAAAGCAAAATTCCTTTTTTGGTAGTGGATTTTTATAATATGAAAGAACAGCAACATGCCATTGAAATGATTGGGGAGGTTGTCGGGGCTGCCTACAAAGCCCAAAAATATAATGAATATTACCAGGCTTGTATAGAAAGGGTACAGCAGAGAATTGCTGACGTCCCGATGGAGCAAAGGGTCAGAGTTTATCACTCTATCAACGAAGCAACGCGCACGGAAATTAAAAACAGTCTATCGAGTGACTGGACTCAGGCCGCGGGAGCTTATAATGTTGCGGTCAATGAAAACCTGAGGAACCTTGAAGGCAGATATTATGCCAGCCTGGAACAGATTCTGTTGTGGGATCCCGATGTTATAGTGGCCAATGAAATGGGAGTAGCGGATTATATCCTGAACAATTATCAATGGGCGCCCCTCAAAGCAGTCAAAAACCATAAGGTGCTGCAAATGCCCAACGGTATATCCCGCTGGGGGCATCCTTCTTCACCGGAGACCCCGCTGGCTGTTTTGTGGCTGGCCAAGACCATCTACCCGGATAGGTTTACTGACCTTGATATGAGGACAGAGACCAGGTACTTTTATAAAGAATTTTTCGGTTTTGAGCTGTCTGATGAGACAGTCAACAAAATACTGTTTGGTGAGGGAATGCGAACCTCGCGATAATAGCATTAAAAACAGGGAGTTTTGCTATGAAAATATATATAGGGATAGATGATACTGATAGCCTTGAGATTGGTGCTACCGGACAAACAGCCAATGAATTGAGAAGAATCATCAGGGATAAAGGCTGGGGGGATCCGACCGCGGTAACCAGGCACCAATTGTTGCTGCATCCTGATATACCTTATACATCGCACAACAGCTCTATGTGTTTTACCCTGGATATGGAGTTGGACCAGCTCAACGATTTGATCGACTGTGCCGCTTTGTTTTTAAAAACAACCAGTGCGCCGGGTTCCGATCCAGGGCTTGGTGTAGCCGCAGAGGAACGGATAAGAGACCCTGAACTTCTCCTAAGCTTTGGCTGCAGGACCAAAAGCGAAATAGTGGGCAAAGAAGAGGCATACAAAACAGCGCAAGCATGCGGCATCCATCTGTCGGAGCATGGGGGAACCGGCCAAGGGGTTATCGGGGCTTTAGCTGGGATTGCACTGAGAATGAGCGGAAATGATGGTAGATTTCAGGGGAAGACCAAACTGAAAGAAGCTGGCGAGACAATCAGAGTGGGTTCAGTTCTGGCCGATACTGATATAGATGAGGTGCAATCTCTGGATGGTTATGTGCTTGCCGATGGTGAAACCTTTGTTGTCGGTGAGAAAATCAAAACAGTTTTACTGGATGGAAAGAGAAAGCTGCTGGTTTATTACGAAAATGAGGCATGGCATACTTGTAACAACAAACACCTGGAAAAATATTAACCATGGCGTTTAACAAACGTTTGGCCGGAGGTGGGCAGACATTGAAAATATTTGTTGCACTTGATGATTTTAGGCAGTTTGATGGTGCCAAAGCAGGAGAAATGGCCGCACAGTTAACTAGTCATATCGAACAAATGGGTTGGGGGAAGTGTTCCATTCCCAGCCGGCACAGGCTTTATCCCCATCCTGAAACCGGATGCAAAAAACACAATACGGCTCGCTGCTTTGAGGCAGATATCAACGGGCAATACTTGGATGAGTTCATTGTTTTTGGCTGCAGCCTGATGAAAAGAACCGTGGGTGCTGATTCTAACGCCGGGCTGGCAGTTGTAGTTCCTGAGTTGATGGAGAATACGGACGAGCTGATTGCCTATGCCTACCAGGCCAAAGAAACCCTGGTAAGCAAGGACCAAGCCCTCCAATTGAGCCATAAACCTGGTATATATTTGTTTTCATTAAGCGGCAGCGGTCAGGGTATAATCGGGGCGCTGGCTGGAGCCGGGCTTCGTATGACCGGCAATGACGGACAGTTCAGAGGCAAGCTGCATATTGGAACCGGGGAGGACTATATCGCCACCGTAAGGGAAATAATCAATGCAAGTTATGTGCAGCAGGTCAAGAACATGGATTTTGACAATATCTGTGAGGACGAACACGTTCGCATGGGGGAGAAAGTCAAGATTGTACTGCTTGATCACAAATATACCTTAATGGTATTCCCTACCGATATTGAAGATCCCAAATGGCAGACCAGCACTTCCCATATGCTTAGAATATTCTAACGGCAGGAGCGAATACAGCATATAACGGGGATTGTATATGCGCAGCCTGGTTCACGTTTATGGATAAAACCGGCCCAGCCGACTGGCGGAACTATTTCCAATATAGTTGTTGACGGAGTAAGAGTGGAGCGGAGAATAATAATGTGGATAATAAATGATAAAGGAGAACGGGAGTTTTCAGGGGGCAAAAAGGACTGGGAAGCTGCGGCTGCTATTGCCCAGCAATGCCCGCAGTTTAAACCTGATGATGAAGATGAAATGGCAGCTGATGAACCCGTTTCCTGCTACAACTGCCGTTATCGACGCTGGACCTTGAAATCCTTCATATGCTGCAAATAGACAATCAGGTATAGAATTCATTTAAACTAGAGACTTATAATTGGATCCATTCATGTTATTCGGGATTTGCTATTCTTCTATATCAAAATTTGATTTACGAATCAACCTACAGCATGCATCCACTACCATAGGATCATAAAGAATGCCGCTATTCCTGGTTATTTCATCGAGG
>JAXDBN010000087.1:0-5549 GCA_034678805.1 Syntrophomonadaceae bacterium | reverse complement strand
CGGCAGGATAATAAATTCTTGGCTGACCTGGTGCATGGTTATTGCTGTCATCTTTCCCTGTCACCAACCTCAGCGCTGCTTTACTGATTTAACCCAAATACTTTTCTGGTACTAACCGGCCAATGTTGGTTCATATAGTTACAGCAAGTAAAATTAGCAGCGGCAGCCTGCCGAATTATCAAAAAAACAGAGGAATAAATGGTCTGCATGTTGAAAAGAGGTATTGATAGTTGGGAAAGAAGGAGGTCCTTTCATATGGAAGAAACCAGCATGTCTACGGCGGAGAGGTTTATGAAAGTACTGACATCACCGGGCAAAGCCTTTGCTGCGATTGCCGCAGATCCTGGAATACTTTGGCCTGGATTGGCGATTGTCACCATAAGCCTCATATTGACCGTTATCGCCCTGCCGGAGACCAAGGCATTCACCGAGCAGACTCTGGCTGCCGCCGGGCAGTCCCCGGATCAGATTGCTCTGGCGATGAAGTTTGTGGTGCCGGGGGCAATCGTCGGTGCCATTTTGGGTATGCCGCTGGTCTGGTTGGTTCAGGCGGCTATTCTGGCTCTATACAACCAGATTATTGTTGGAGAAGCTACTTTTAAACAGTTATTCTCGGTGGCGATATTTTCGGGTATACCATCAATCATAAAAGCTGTGATTTCCACCGTGCTGATAAAAGCCATGGGATTGAAGGCTTCCATGCAGGTCAGCACCAGTCTGGCATTATTTTTTGGAAATGCAGATTCAACCAGTTTTCTATATCGCCTGCTGGAGCAGTTGGAACTATTCCGAATTTGGGGACTTGTTCTGCTTATCCTGGGCGGCGCTATAGCCATGAAAAAGAAACCCAAGGGACTGGCGGTCTTTCTGGGCGTGATTTGGATTATTTACGTGGTTGTGATGGCCCTGCTGGCCAAGAATTCGACTGTTGTATAGATAGTCTTGGGCTGGCAGGAGAGAAAGAGGAGTGAAAAAATTGTCGGGGCAGGTATCAGCAAATAGCATTTCCGATCCAGGAATCCCATCAACATATTCACTGAAGAAGAAGCTCTTTATCGCTGGGGCGATTCTGCTGGTTTTAACAATGGTGGGATTAAACATCTACCGGGTGATAAATAAGGATGTTGTGAAGGTGTCGGCAGCCCGGGTGAGCGAGCAGCATCTGGTGGAGACGGTGCCGGCTTCGGGTAAGGTTGCAGCGGCGGACCGCGAGATCGTTTTCAGTGAAGTAACCGGCATCGTCAAGGAAATCCATGTGCAAATGGGAGATAAGGTGGTGGCCGGGCAGGTTTTGATGGATCTGTATGTCCCCAATGCAGACCAGAGACTGGCCAGCGCCAGGGCGAATCTGGCTGCGGCTGAGTCGGCTTTGTACCAGGCCGGTTCCAGCGGTCAAACCGCAGAACTGATTTCCGCCCAGACTGCGTTTGTACAGGTTGAGAACAATTATAAACAAGCTAAGACAAATCTAGAACGCATCCAGATTTTGTTCCAGGCGGGGGCGGTGGCCCAGGCTGATCTGGAAAAAGCCCAGGCCGATTTCGATAATAGCCAGGCTGCCTATGACAAATCCCAGGCCGATTTACAAAGGGCTCAGGCTGCTGCACCGCTGTACTTGCAATCGCTGCAGGCCAACGTTGAGTCGGCCCGACTGCAGTTTGAATTAGTAGAGAAACAAACCGCCAGGCAGGGCCTGGTATGTACCCGGGATGGACAGGTATTATCCATTGCTGTAAAAAAAGGGGACCAAATCACTGAAAATACTCCGCTTCTGACTATCGGCAGTCTAGCAGCCCTGAGCATCCAGGGAGATGTGACTGAAAGTGAGTCCGCAAAAATCAAGGCCGGTCAGCCAGTGGTCATCACCGGCAATGCTTTTCAAGGCGAAAAATACCAGGGTAAGGTCACCCAGGTGGGGATGGAGGTAATCAATAAAACCAAGATCAATCAGGAGGAGGATACCTTCCTGCCCATTATTGTGGATGTTGAGGGCGGTTCATTGCTGCTGCCCGGCTATAATGTAGACTTGGAAATTACCACCGCCGACAGCCAGGCCCTGGTAATACCGATTGAAGCCCTGGTGGAAAAGGATGAGGGCAGCTGCGTTTATGTTATTCAGGATGGACTGGCTCGGCTTACCCCGGTTAAGACCGGTACCAGCGACGGTATAACCATAGAGGTTGAAGCCGGTCTGGCCAAGGATGACCAGGTGGTGATCAATCCGCCGGCCCAGCTTGAGGATGGAAGCAAGGTTCGGGTGCAATGATTACCATTAAAAACCTGTTTAAAACCTATAGTACCGGGATCATAAGGGTAGAGGCGCTCAAAGACGTCAATATGACTATCCAGGATGGGGATTTTATTGCGATTATGGGGCCGTCTGGCTCCGGGAAAACAACTCTGATGAACATACTGGGACTGCTGGATCGGCCTACCGAGGGCAGCTATTTCCTGGATGAGGTAGATACCCGGAGCTTGGATGAGGACCAGCTGGCGGCCTTGCGCAATGGTAAGATCGGCTTTGTTTTTCAGAATTTCAACCTTCTGCCCCGGCTGAATACCCAGCGCAATGTTGAATTGCCGCTGCTTTATGCCGGGATGGGCAGCCGGGAAAGGCAGGCCTTGGCGTCGGCGGCTCTGGAAAAAGTAGGCTTGCTCAGCCATGCCCGGCACCTTCCCAACGAGTTATCAGGCGGCCAGAAACAGCGCGTGGCTATTGCCCGCGCCATGGTCAATCAACCCAGCTTATTGCTGGCCGATGAGCCTACCGGCAATCTGGACAGCGCTTCCAGTTACGAAATCCTGGCTTTGTTTCAAGATTTGCATCGCCATGGCAGTACCATCCTTTTGGTTACCCACGAACCTGAAATAGCGCATCATGCTCAACGGGTGGTGCATTTCCGCGATGGACGCCTGGTAAGGAGCGAGAATATAGATCAGCCCCTAAACGCCCAGCACCTGCTGGAAGATTGGCTGCAGCAAGGAGACCTGGCATGAAATTCAGAGAAATGATCGCTATGGCCCTGGAAGGGATTTGGGTTAACAAACTGCGTTCCGCCTTGACTATGCTGGGCATGATCATTGGGGTGATGGCGGTCATCATCATTGTTACCCTGGGACAAAGCCTCAACAAGCAGGTATCCCAGGCAGTCGAGGGGATGGGAGCCAACTCGTTTACCCTGGTTGGGACCGCCAATGACAACGGGCAAAGAGGCAAGCTGACCCTGGAAGACTGTAAACTGCTGAAGGATTCCATGGATAGCATCGATTTTGTGGTGCCCATAAAATACATGAACTATCCGGCGGCATTGGAGACCACCCGCAAAAAAGAATCCAGTATGCTGATCGGAACCAGCTCCGATTATATCAAAATAGACCAAAGCGGTTTTAACCAGGGGCGATTTTTTAACGAGGCGGAAAACCAGATGGGCCGCCGGGTAGCGGTTATCAGCCAGGCCATGGCGGACGACCTCTTTGGCCCGGGCAGTGATGCGGTAGGAAAGACTCTGCGCATTAACCGCATCCCTTTCCAGATCTGCGGGGTGACCAAACCTCAAGCTGCCGTGCTGGGGATTGAACAGTCCAATACCTTTATTCCGGTCAAGACTTTACTGACCATGGCTGACGACCAGGAAATCCAGCAAGCCATGATACGCGTGAAGAGCGGAGATCAATTGAAATCTGCCACCGCTCAGAGTGTCAGCATCTTGGAAAGGCGGCATTCAATCAAGGAAGGATTCCAAGCCCAGACCAATGAACAGGCGATGGAGCAGTTCAGTTCGATCCTCGCCATTATAACATCGGTTTTCGGTGCCCTGGCCGGAATCGCCTTACTGGTGGGAGGAATCGGCATAATGAACATTATGCTGGTTTCGGTCACCGAACGTACGCGGGAAATCGGGGTGCGGGTGGCGTTAGGGGCACGCCGCCGCGATATCCTGGTTCAATTCCTTGTGGAATCGGCTACCATTGCCGCATTTGGCGGAGGCATAGGCATGCTGTTGGGCATCGGCGTTGGAGCTATTATCTCCCTGGTATTAAAAATGCCGGTAGTAGTTTCGTTTGGGACTATTATATTAGCTTTTGGATTTTCTTCGGTCATAGGCATTATCTTCGGACTCTACCCCGCTAACCGGGCTGCCAAACTGAATCCTATCGACGCTCTGCGATATGAATAAAAGATCTGGAATCAGTATCAAGCGTGTTATGACACAATTAATTTTCGGGAATAAATGAAAAAAACCCGCCAACTACGGCGGGTTCTTATTTGCAAATGGTAGGCCATCGGCGACTCGAACGCCGGACTCCCTGATTAAAAGTCAGGTGCTCTGCCAACTGAGCTAATGGCCCGTAAAAGTATTAAACTGGCTGGGGTGGCTGGATTCGAACCAACGAATGACGGAGTCAAAGTCCGTTGCCTTACCGCTTGGCCACACCCCAACGTTACTGAGTATACTAATATAACCCGGCGGCTGTCAAGATTAGGTTAACATGGGGTGGATGATGGGACTTGAACCCACGGCCCCCAGAGCCACAATCTGGTGCTCTAGCCAGCTGAGCTACACCCACCACGCCTAAGCCTGACAAAATAATGGCCTTCTCGGCGGGATTAAAACGACTCTCATAGAATCCACAAGCCCACCGCTTTGTGACAAAGGATATTATAAAGGATTCATTCACTTTTCGCAAGGATATAAACTGATTGAATCCTGATTTTATTGCCTGCATCTATTTTCTGACTATCTGGGCCTCTAGCGTAGATTACTATGTTCAAATTTTACCAATTGGTGACATATAAAAATTTCTGACCTAAACTCAAAGCAGAAGATTTTTTAATTGGATGAGCTCAACAGAAAAACGATCACGGTTTATTGGATACCATCTTTATGTCGTGTATTGTCTCCTAACACCTCGGATAGATACCAAGTATAAATGAAGAGGGGGTGCCATTATGAAAGGTTGGGTCAAGGTCCTGCTGATTATGGTCTTGTTGATAGCCGGGTATTACACCTGGAGCCAGATCGGGAGGAATTATGCCTCTCCGCCGCCGGAACCAGCCATTAAATCGTTTGAGGTATATGGCACCGATAGCGGCCAAGGCAACCTGGTTGGCATCCAGCCTTATATGCTTACCGGTGACTATGCCACCCAAGAGTCTTTTTACGCCAAGATGGACTGCTACTTTCATGAGGCAGCCGGAAAGGGCTGGTTCAATGATAAAACGGTGGTGGTTCTGCCTGAATATGTGGGCAGCTGGCTGGTTACGGCCGGAGAAAAGGAGGTCGTCTACCAGGTACCCGCCATCCATGAGGCAATGAAATGGCTGATTCTCTCCAATATGGGCCAATATCTGGCCAGCCGGTATATTTCACCTTATGATGACAGCGTGGAATATGCCTTATTCCGCATGAAATCTGAAGAAATGGCTGCCACTTACAATACGGTCTTTTCAGATCTGGCCCGCAAATATCAAGTGACGATTGTGGCCGGTTCGATCATCTTACAGAATCCTACTATTCAAGACGGGCAACTGGTAACCAGGAAAGGGC
>JAXDBN010000086.1:0-6123 GCA_034678805.1 Syntrophomonadaceae bacterium | reverse complement strand
GGAAATGGATGAACTGGCCGAACGCTTTGGCTGCCCTAAAGTGGAACCGGTATTTAAAGCCCGTTACAATGTGGCGCCCACCCAGGTTATGCCGGTGGTGGCGGCGCCGGAGGGCAAAAGGGAATTGTGCTTGATGCGCTGGGGACTGGTGCCCTTCTGGGCCAAAGACAAAAGCATTGGCAATAGACTGATCAATGCCCGCGTGGAGACGGCAGCTGATAAACCTGCTTTCAGACACAGCTATCGCCATCGCCGTTGCCTGGTGCCGGCGAGCGGATATTTTGAGTGGCAGCAGCGCCCCGGCGGGAAACAGCCTTTTTATATCCGTCCTGCCGATCACCAGGTGTTTGCATTTGCCGGTCTTTGGGATGAATGGACTGACCCGGAGGGAGGAGTCCTTTATTCTTACACAATTTTAACTACCGATGCTACCCCGTCCATGATGCCGATTCACGACCGCATGCCCTTTATATTGCCCCGGGCACAGGAATCTGCGTGGCTGCTGGGTGGACCGCCCCTGGCAGCCGAAACCCAGCTGGAGGCTTACGAAATATCTACCCTGGTGAACCGCCCCGGCAATGACCGCCCCGAAATTATCCAACCCCTCTAACAATAATTGCCGGCGCACCATTCTTGACAAGAACACATGTTCTGTTATAGTATATGGATACAATCAAGGATGGGTGATGCTGATGCGTAAAATAGTCTATATTTCTCTAGCTGCGGAATCTTTCGATGATCAGCTCCTGCAAGCCTGCAGCCAGCATACTTCCCTGCTGGAGCCGGTGGGCAACCGGGAGCTGTTCCTGGATTTGAGTTCCTTTAAGCGGATCAGCGATATTCTGGATGGACTTACGGCTGCCTTGGCTGGTCTGATTAAAGAGCAGGCAGCTATTGGCCTGGCTGCTTCTCCCCTGCTGGCCCGGCTGGCGGTTAACCGCTATACTTTTACCGCCCCGGCCCGCTCCACCTGCCGTTGGTTTAACCGCAACAACATTGCTATCGTCCAGGTTATTCCCGGACAGGAATCTGCTTTTATCAACACCCTGCCGCTGCCCGAATTTTCTCCCTTATCTGCACGTGAATGCCGGCTCTTGAACCGGCTGGGCTATGCATATGTGGGAGACCTGGTTATCCTGGGTCCCTATCGCCTCAAACAGCTTTTAAAAAGAGACGTTTCCCACCTCTGGCAAAATATTCAGGGATGTGACTATACCCCGGTGCGGGGTTTATATCCCCCGGAACGGCTGGGCTATGCTCTGGCCTGGGAGGAAGGCGGTCAGGACTATAAACAGCTGTCTATATTCATCCGGGATGGCGCGCGTGAACTCAGCAGCCTTTTGGAACAGCGCCGGGTGAGTTGTCACCGGGTGGAACTGCAGCTGGACTTGAGCGGGGGGCAGACTATCTTCAAGGAACGGCAGCTATCCTCTGCCTGTTATGATTACTCCCGGCTTTCGATAATCCTGGAGGGCTTACTGCCGGACAGCTTTGATAAGCCAGCTGAGGGATTGAGAATATTTCTGAGCGGTTTAAAACCGTTGGAGATGAGGGCCCAGGATCTCTTCACCCTTCGTTATACTTACCAGCAGGAAGCCCGGGAAAGAAAACGGGCCGCCAGCATGGAACAACTCCTGCAGCGTTTCCCGGGTCGCCTGGGTTTGGGCTTGGACGTCGACCGCCGGGAGCAGGTCCTGTTGTTTTGGGATCCCTGGCGTTTCTCCCCCGGGAGCTAAGGCCATGAAAGATTATCTCCCCTTGCAGGTGCAATGTGATGATAATCATCTTCCCCTGGCAGTTTATTACCGGGAACGGTCTCTGCAGGTAGTTGCCCGGTTGGAATATTGGCATGATACCGGCTGCTGGTGGGCCGGGGAAAGTGAGAAATATTTTCATCGCCTGATTTTAGAGGACCGGAGTGTACGGGAGATTTTTTACGACCTGGCCCAACAAGAGTGGTTTCTATATAAAACCTATGATTAGGTGTTGATTATGAAATTTGTTCACCTCCATTGCCACACCCCCTTTTCATTTCTGGACGGCGCCAGCCCGGTGGAAGAACTGGTCCAGCGGGCAGCTGAACTAGATATGCCGGCCCTGGCCGTAACTGATCACAACAACCTTTCCGCGGCGGTGCAATTCGCCCAGGCGGCAATTAAATATGGGATAAAAGCTATCCAAGGGGTGGAGATAAAACTGGCCGATAACAGCCATCTTACCCTGCTATCCGAAAACAACCGCGGCTATGCTTCTTTATGCCAATTGGTCACGCGTTCTCACCTGAATAACCCCCGCGGCCAGGCTGCCGTTAATGGATCGGATTTGGAAGAACTGCAGGAGGTTATAGTACTGTCCGGCTGCCGGCAGGGTTCTATCCCCTGCTCTATCCTGCGGGGTGACTATCAGCGGGCTTGGCAGCAAGCGCAATATTATAAATCATTGTTTGGCGGCAAAAATTTTTATATTGAATTACAAAACCTGCTCCTGCCCGGTGATAACTATTTAAACCAGCGATTGCTGGAACTGGCGCGCCAGCTGGATTTGGAAGTGGTGGCCAGCAACAATGTGCATTATACCGGTCATGAGGATTTTTTTCTGCATGATGTCCTGTGCTGTGCAAGAAAGCTGATAACGGTCAGTGACATCGATCCGGGCCGTCCCCTGAATGGCGAGAACTATCTCAAAAGCGCTGCGCAGATGGAGGAGCTTTTTGCCGGCTGCCCGCAGGCTCTCACCAATACCTTGCGGATTACCGAACGCTGTCAGGCTTTCCTGCACGAACCGGTTTTTCATTTCCCCCGCTTTCCTCTTTTGCCGGGGCAAGAAGCGGCCGGGGTTTTACGCCAGCTGGTTTGGCAGGGGGCCCAGCAGCGTTATAAAAAGATTACCCCGGCTATAACCGCCCGGTTGGAATATGAATTAGGGATAATTGAGCAGATGGGTTTCCCGGATTATTTCCTGGTAGTTTGGGACCTGGCCCGTTACTCACGCCAGGAAGGTATCCGTTATGCCGGACGAGGTTCGGCGGCCGACTCCCTGGCCGCTTATTGCCTGGGGATCACCGCGGTGGATTCCCTGCAGCGGGGGCTGCTGTTCGAGCGTTTCATGAACCCGGAGCGGGTAGGGATGCCCGATATTGATATAGATTTCGAGTCCCGTTACCGGGACAAAGTAATCGATTATGTCTATAAGAAATATGGGTCCGAATATGTGGCCCGGGTGGCTACCTACAACACCTTTCGGGCTCGTTCTGCCCTGCGCGAACTGGGTAAAGCGCTTGCGTTTCCGGAGCCGGAACTGGATCCTCTATGTAAGCGGATGCCTTTTTATGCTCGGGCTGACCAGATCCGCAGCCTTTTGCATAAACTACCGGAGCTTAAGGACAGCCCTCTGCATGAACCCCGTTTTGAATTACTTTTGGATTGCTGTGACCGGCTGGCCGGATTTCCGCGTTTCCTGGGCATGCACTTGGGTGGTTTGGTGATCAGCGACATTCCTATAACCAGCCTTACGCCCCTGCAAGAATCAGGATTGGGTCCGGTCATCAGCCAGTTTGATAAAGATGATATCGAGGGATTGGGTTTGGTTAAACTGGACTTGCTTTCCCTGCGCACCCTTTCCGTAATCCAGGATGCCACCGCCCAGATCCGGCAATCGGACCAGGACCTGGATTATGAAGCGATACCCCTGGATGACCGGGAGACCTTTGCCATGATTAACCGGGGCGAAACTATCGGCGTATTTCAACTGGAGAGTCCAGCCCAGCGCGCCCTGCAAACCCGTTTCCAGGCATCTGAATTCGAGGATGTGGTAGCCAGCATGGCTTTAATCAGGCCCGGTCCCATTAAAGGTAATATGGTTGACCCCTATGTGGACCGGCGCTTGGGCAAGGAAGAGGTCAGTTACCTGCACCCCTGGCTGGAACCCATCTTAAAGAAGACTTATGGGGTGGTGTTGTTCCAGGAACAGGTCATCGAAATCGGCCAGGCTATAGCTGGATTTACCCCCGCGGAGGCTGATCAGCTACGCCGGGTTATGACACATTCCCGTTCCCACAAGATGATGGAGGAACTGGGCCATAAGTTTGTCGAGCGTTCGGTGAACCGCGGGATTGAAACATCCCTGGCAGAGGAAATTTTTCAATGCATGCTGGGTTATGCCAGTTATGGTTTTTGTGAAGCTCATGCGGCTGCCTTTGCCACCACCAGTTATAAATCAGCTTATTTAATCAGGCATTACCCGGCTGAATACTATACGGCGATATTGAACCATCAGCCGATGGGATTTTACCCGCCGCGTATAATAGGCAACGAAGCCCGGCGCCGGAGGATAGACATACTTCCTCCCGATGTTACCCGGAGCGGGATAGATTTCACGGTTGAAATGGGGGCTATTCGGGTGGGGCTCAAACAAATAAAAGGATTGAGTGCTGCCAGTTTGGGTTCTATCATAGCTGCACGGGAACAGGCCAGCTATACCTCCCCTCTGGACTTCGTGGTTCGTACTGCGGTTCCCCAGAATAGCCTGGAGAATCTGGTTCGCTGTGGGGCCCTGGACAGCTTATGCGGCCACCGGCGATTTGTGTTAAGCCAGCTTTATTATTACCTCGAAAAAAGGCAGGCCCGGGAAAACGGATCCGGTTTGCTCTTTGAGGAACAGGGTGTCCCGGCCGGAATCGATTTCAGTACGGCTGAAAAACGTTCCTGGGAGTACAGCCTGCTGGGTCTGTATGTTGGCGAACATCCCATGGCTGCCTGGCGCCCGATCCTTCGGCAAAACGGGTTTAAATCCAGCCATGACCTGCAGGATAGTGACTCGGGGCGATTGGTCTGGGCCGCCGGTTTACTGCTGCATCCCCACCGCCCGCCTACCCGCAGCGGCCGGATCACAGTTTTCTTTTCCCTGGAAGATGAGTATGGCATTATTGATGCAACTATGTTTGAAGACGTGTACATGCAATGTGGGAGCTATATTTTCGGTCCCCAAAACGGTCCTTTATTGGCTCACGGCAAGATACACCGGCGTGGTGAGGGAGTAAGCCTGATCGTACAGCAGGTTCTCCCCTGCCCTTTAGCTATCAATCCGGAATCAGCCTCCTTGTCAAATGAATAAAATTTAGTCTATTTCAAACAATATTCATAAATTAGTTACTAACGATTAAAGGAGAGTCAGTTATGAAACATAATCCCGATGACCGCAGCGATAACGTAGAACGCATACAAAACAATATTGATCATACCCTGCGCAACATTGAGGCCGCTGAAGAAGTCATTGCTGCCACCCCCGACAAAAAGAAGAAGAAGGATCTTAAAGCCAAAAACGAACGCAGAAATGATGCCCTGGATGCCATGCGGCATGAAATCCAGGACGAAGCCCATGATAGGAAAAAACGCAAGTAATCTAAGCTCTCGAAAGCACAGAGGGGAAAGTTTCATGCGGTAACTACTACCGGCGAAGCTTTCCCCTATTGTTATGATCTACCGCTTAATTGGATCTCAACCGGGCGAATACCAGGTAAGAATAAACAATGGGAACTACAGTCATAACCATTATGGCACCGAAAAATACAGCGGCCGACCAGCTAGTGTCAAATGGGGCCATAACCAGGCATATCAGGCCGCATATAACCCAGAGTTTGCCGCCCATGCGGTGGGTCCGCTGCCAAACCTCTTCATTAGCCAGGGTCCAGGGGGTCTTAATACCGACAAAATAATTATGGCGGAACTGCCCCATAAAATTGCCGATTACGATGAATAAACAAGATACCATGGCTTTTATTATCAGGCTTACATCAACCGGGTATCCGAACGCGGTCATAAGCGTCACCCCATATAAAACCGCCATGAATAATACCAGTCCCCAGCGCAGGAAAGTATAAGCCCCTTTGAAGCGAAGGTAGTTCTCCCTTTTTGGGTCGATAAGAGGCATGAATAGCATCATCAGGTAAAGACCCACCGCCATCAAGGGAGCAAAAAATGCCCCAAAACCGCGTCCCTGGTAATCGTCTATCTCCCCTTGCAGATTCCAATGACTGGGAACCCGGTCGGGCAGATGAGGATAAGCCAGCACCGCCGTTACCAGCAGGCCCGCCATTAATAACCATATCGGCCATTCGGATTTAAC
>JAXDBN010000085.1:0-4598 GCA_034678805.1 Syntrophomonadaceae bacterium | reverse complement strand
ATTTGTTCCAACATGGTATCAATGGTGGCATCGATGTAACCCTGTTCAGTCTCTATCCGGCATCCGCCCAAAACAATACTGGGATCGGCAATGAATTCTAATTTTTGAGCCCGGTAAAGCTGGGTCTCTATTTCCTCTTTTCTATTTTTTAGGCCTTCGATTTGGGCAGGGGCTGCATACACTATGACCCTTTCGCATTCCCTGGCCTGAAGACAAGCCGCCCGGGCGATATCAACCACTGTTTCCGGATCGATCTCCAGCTGGCGGCAGACCAGCTTTTGGGCTATCTGTACCGCCAGGACTACGATTTCCTGTTCACTGTCTTCGTATATTCTCTGGTGGAGTTCATTTATCAGCCGGAGCTGCTCCCGGCTGGTACGGTGATAGTCCTCAACCGCCTGCTGATATACCTGCATGGCTTCCTGTTGGCCATGGTTGTATCCCTTTTCATAAGCCGCTTGTTCAAGTTCATCGATTCGCTGGTAGGTATCATTAAGCAGCTTTTCAGCCTGGTTCCGGGCCTGTATAAGTATCAGATCAGTATCGGGCGCCAGGTGATCCACCACCATCACTGCCGGTTCCTCTTCTCTCGCCTGGACCAGGGTGGTGCGTACCTGGACCGGCCAGGTTTCCATGTCGCCGTCAACCCGTTTAATAACCCTAGATGATAACATCATTCTGTCCCCCACCCCGAGCGATCACTATCTGTCCGGCTTCATCCAGCCGGCGGATAATCTGCACAATCTTCTTCTGTTTCTCTTCTACTTCCCTTACCCTAACTGGTCCCAGCAGGTCTATGTCTTCCTTGAGCATCTCCCCGGCTCGCTGGGAAAGATTGGTGAAAATCTTGTTGGTGACCTCGTCATCAGCTCCCTTGAGGGCCAGGGCCAATTCCTTGTTGTCCACGTCCTGCAGGATGCGGCGGATGGAGAAATCATCAATATTGACCAGATCCTCAAAGACGAACAACTGGTTTTTCACTTCGTCGGCCAGATCCGGATCTTCTGTCTCCAGGGCAGTGATAATGCTTTTTTCGGTAGCCTTGTCGACCATATTCAAGATGCTGACCAGTTCCTTGATTCCGCCCGCCTTGTTGAGATCCTTGCTGACAATACCGGACAGCCTGGTTTCCAGTACAGTTTCCACTTCTTTGATTATCTCGGGTGAAGTCCTTTCCATGGTGGCGATGCGCCAGGCAATATCGTGCTGGATCTCGGGAGCCAGAAAACTCAGGATGGCTGCCGATTGCTCGGGATCCAAATAGGATAGGATCATGGCAATAGCCTGGGGATGCTCCCCGTTCAAAAAATTGGCTATAACTTTGGGTTCAATCCGGCGCAGCAAATAAAAAGGCTTGCTTTGCAGGTTCAGGGCCTTGATTATCTCATCCGATTGCTGCGGTCCCAGAGCTTTATATAATATATCCTTGGCGTACTGGAGGCCGCCGTTGGAACTGGATATCCGGCTGGGACTCATAGACAGGAACTCCTGATACACTGTATTAACGGAGCCCGGAGTCATGGCTATGGTATTGGCGATTTCTGCGCTGATTTTTTCAATTGCCTGGGGCGGAAAATGTCTTATAACCGAAGCTGCTCTCTCCGGCCCAATGGAGATCAATAGAATAGCAGCTTTTTGCACCCCGGTAAGTTCTTTCTCCTTAGCCACTTACGCCACTCCCACCATCATCGATCAGCCAGTTGTTGATGATCTGAGCGGCCACATCAGGCTGATCTTTGGTAATATTGCGGATCTCTTCATCTTCGCTGATTGAGGCACTGGCCTTTTGCGCCTGCTGCAGCTGTTCTTCCAGGGTACGCACTGATGCCGGCTGGTCGATTTCAAAATCAGAGCTTTCGCGGGACAAGGAACGCACGGCCCGGATCATCAAAATGCCAAGAATCAAGGCAATCAGCAGGCCAAAACCTTTTAATCCCCAAGATACGTAGTTCTCCAGGTTTTGCTGCTTTTTCTCTTCGGCCGTGGCCTGGTCCAGCTCGGCTTGCGCTGCGGCCAGTTCTGTCTGGTCAAATTGGGTACTCAGTACATTAATGGCGTCTCCCCGCTGGGCGTTAAAACCGATTGCGGCGGAGACCGTGTCCCTGATACTCATCTCGGTATCGGCGGGCAGGTCACCGTTGACCGCTACTGCCGTGGATAATGATACTACCCGACCGGGAGCATAAATTTCCTTCTCTGATACTTTATCCAATTCATAGTTCTTGGTAGATGTCATATCGGTAACCCCGGAACTTAAACCTTCCTCGGCCAGGGTTTCATCCCGGTTGGCATCCCCTACCGGCAGCGTATTAATGCTGCTGCTATCGGATTTCTGGCTGACTTGTTCACTGGTTACCGCCCCGGTCTTGCCGTAAACAATACGCTCTACCTGTTTTTGGTTAAAGTCCAGGTTGGCGGTAATCATTACCACCGCTTTATCCGGACCGTATATGCTGTCCAGCAGCTGCTGAACCCGTTTTTCCAAATCATTTTCAAAATTCCGTTTAAGCTCCAGCTGGCCCATATCCATGCTGGGATCGGAATTTTTTTTGATATTGTCGCTTAAAACATGGCCAGCGGTGTCTATAATCTTGACATCCTCCACCGCCAGGCCCTGCACTGATCCGGCTGCCAGTTCAGCGATCCCCTTGATCTGCTCGTTCCCCAGCTTGACCATCGGTTTCAGTTCTAATACGATGGAAGCCTGGGCTTTGCGGTCATTATTAATGAAAGCGCTCTTTTCGGGCAGGACCAGATGTACCCGGGCCTGTTTAACCGCATCCAGCTGGCAGATAGTACGGCGCAGTTCTTCCTGCAGGGCCCGCTGATAATTTATATTGCGTTCAAAATCGGTAGCGCCGATGTCGCTCTCGTCGAACAGTTCAAAACCATAGCCGCCCTCAGAAATCACACCTTTGCTGGCCAGGTTCAGGCGCAGGTCATAAACCTCGTCGGCCGGAACCTTAATAGTCTGCCCGGCGTCAGCCAGCTGGTAGGATACATTCAGGGTTTTCAGCTCTTCCACTATTTTGCCGGCGGCATCAGTCTGGAGATTTGTGAAAAGCGGAGCATAATCCACCTTAGTCATCCAGTGATAAAAGAAAAATAGTGATAGTAGTATACAAACTGTACCAACCGCCAGGATGGATTTGCGGGTTGTCGACAAAGCCTCCCAGCGAGCGGTGATCGCTTTCCAAACGGCCAATTATTTCACCACTTCTTGTTAAATCTGCATCTTCTCTATTTCTTTGTAAGCATCGACCAACTTGTTCCGTATTTCTACCGTTTCCCGCAGGGCCAGGTCCGCCTTCTCCATGGCGATCAGCATTTCGTGGATATCCGCCTCGCCGCCGGTCATAAACGATTCCGTCAACTGGTCGGCTTGTTTTTGCAGGGCGTTAGCCTGTTCGAGTTTCTGGGCCAGTACGTCCTTAAAACTAGCGGCCGGCTGGCTGCCTTGACTGGTTTCCCCGGTTGATTTCCCGTTAATCAAGCTGCCGGGGGACACAGGGATACTGCCGAGTGAAAATATATTCAGATTCAGCACCTCATTTCCCTATTAGATGGACCTGGACTATATATGTATAAAGCCGGAGGCATTACCCCCGACCGATGCTCAAAGCCTTGACAGCCATTTCCTTGGTAGTATTCAAAACGGTAACATTGGCGGAGTAAGCCCGGGAAGCAGTGATTGAGTCGACAATCTCGTCGGCCAGGTTGATGTTGGGCTTCAGCACATAGCCATCCTGGTCAGCGTCGGGATGCTGGGGATCATAAACCCGCAGCGGTTCCTTTTCAGCGGTGATTACCTCGGCGACTTCCACCCCGGCCCTATTGAATTTATCACCGGCATTACCGGAAAGCTGGTTGTCCAGGACCTCTCTGAAAACGGCCACCTTGCGTTTATAGGGGCCGCCCTCGGTGGTCCGGGTGGTTTCAATATTGGCTACATTCTGGGCAATAAGCTCCATGCGGCGTTTCTCAGCCATCAAACCGCTGGCGCTGGTATCCATGGCGGACAGCAAAGACATTTTTCTACCCCTTTCCATCCGATAGTACGTATTTTTTCATGCTGATCTTCTTGTTTATCTGGTTGGTGGCCGCGTTCATATAGATTTCATTCTTGGCCATAAGGTTCATCTGCTCTTCCAGGTTGACATTATTGCCATCCAACTGCAGTCCCGGCGAATTATCACGGGTAATACAGGATGCATCCGCGCTGCCATTCAAGTGTTTGGGGTTAGTGGTCTTCAATTTGAGGGCGGATTCACCGTTAGCGAGCTGCTCTTCGAAATTTACCAGAAATTGTTTAAAGCCAGGCGTATTTATATTGCTGATGTTATGAGCAATAATCTTCTGCCTGGCCACAGCTCCGTTAATCGAAGATTCCAGAATCTTGAATGTACGATCCATATCGGTTCCCAAAAAAAAACCCCCTCAAGAGATGTAAAACATACCCACAGGAAAGGATCTGACTTTTTAGGTATCGTATTATCCCCTGGCAACTAGGCTGTCTTATCGCTTGCACGACTTAGACCCTTCGCTTTGCGTCCCAATCTTTCGAAAGGTTTGCCCCATCAAGGTCACTATTTTGTTGG
>JAXDBN010000084.1:0-20430 GCA_034678805.1 Syntrophomonadaceae bacterium | reverse complement strand
TTGAAAGAGAAAGACCTGGAAGAGCTCCAAATGCAGGTATCCAAAGCCGAACAACAGGTCCTGGATGATATCGGGGTAACTGCATATTGTCATAGAGCTAATAATTAACTTAATTATGCTTGAGAGGAGGTGAAAAATGATTAAGCTGGCAGCCAATCTAAATTTAACAGAAGGAAAACAGGTTAAATCAAACCAATCAGTGGTCAGAGCTGGTCCTAAGAGCAAGAAATCGGCCGGCAGGAGTTCACCTTTTGCCGAAATTGCCATGCAGATGGCCGCGGTGGCCAATACCATGAACAGCCCGGCTGCCTCTGTCAAGTCCAGCGGCAGTAACCTCAGAGTTGGGGCAGGTGACGGGAAGGTAAAGCCCGAAGCTACCGGGAAAGCCGGGGAGCAAGCCCGGCAGGCAATGGCTGATTTAGCCGCCCAGGAGACCCCCGCTAAAGGAACGCAGGCATTCAGCCGGCAACTGAATCCTGATATCGGCAGTTCAGTCAGGGGTCAGGAAATCATCCCAAATGAAACGGGGTCTGAAGCATCCGGAGCGCAAAATGCCAAAGGCGGAAGCGAGATCAAGGTACCAAAACTGACCGTCAACGCGGCCGATGGATTATCAGCAAACGGACCCGAGAATTCCATTGCCGATGATAAGCAGGGCAGAAGCAAAGTAAACGCCCCTGCTCAAGCCAATACAGGCGGGCAAAAGGAAACTGAAGGAGATGGTGAAGAAACCAAACTTAATAAAGACCAAACCCGGGTAGGCCAGGAAACTAAATTCACCAGCATTAAAACCGATCCAGGCAGCATTCAGGGCATGGCCGGGGAGACCAACCGGGTGGAAATCACCCCCCCGAAGAGCAATACCGCAGAGGAAAGCCGGTATGTGCTAACCCAGAACCAGAAGGACACCATTTTAGATCAAATGGTGCAGCAGATCAAGACTGCTCCATCTAGTATCGAGCTTCAGCTGAAACCGGAAATCCTGGGCAATGTCAACATCCTGGTGGAGTCCAAAGAGGGGGCGATTACTATCAGTATAGCCGCCCAAAACAGCGAAACCGCCAATATGCTCAACAGCAATCTGGCCAATATGCGCAGTTACCTGGAACAACAGGGAATCAATCTGCAGCAAATGGAAGTGAACCTGGGTTACCGGGAAAACCGGGATCAATCGGCCCACAGCGATGGAGGAGACAATCGATCGGCATTCAATCCAGACCTTCCGGTTACCGAGCTGAACAACGGAGATTATGAGCCGGACAGCAGCTGGCGCAGCCGGGCGGGATTAAACATTTTAGCGTAAAGGAGGTAAGCAGATGGCAACAGTAGGACCAGTTAATTCAACAGCATACACCACCAGTAATGTAAGTACCACCAATGCGGCCAGCAATGAATTGGGCAAATACGATTTTCTTAAATTATTGGCCACTGAATTGCAAAACCAGGATCCTCTGAATCCACTCGACAATAAGGAATTTATTGCCCAGATGGCCCAATTCAGTACTTTGGAGCAGATGCAGAACATGAATTCTTCCATCCAGTCCATGGACGAATCGCTGCAGCAGTTTATAAGCAGCCAGGCTGAAAGTGCCCAGTCCATGCTTGTTACCCAGGCAGCCGGCTTAATCGGCAAACAAATTACCGCTGAGGTTGACGGCAATGAGATTGAAGGTGTGGTCGAGTCTATTTACATTGAAGATTCCATTCCCTATGCAGTGGTAGGCGGCGAGAATGTGCCGGTCAGTGCAATCACCGGAATAAGCCCGGCCGAAGAAGAATCTTCCCTTGAGGAAGTGAGCAGCCTTGAATAGAATCAATCAGTATTATCCAGTAGCCCCGGTACCTGAACCACCGGTCAGCAGACCAGAAACTCAACGAGAGGGGAACAGCACCAGCCCGGCCTTTAAGGAAATCCTGGCCCAGCAGTTGCAACCCGGAGAGCTGCAGTTCAGCAGCCACTGTTTGAAACGATTGGAACAGAACGACATCACTTTAGATTCTGAACAGGTTAACAAGCTCAAGGACGCCGTGCAGCGGGCTGAAACCAAAGGATCACGGGATTCATGCATAGTGATGGATGATATGGCGTTCATAGTTAATGTGGTCAACCGGACAGTAGTTACGGTGGTAGAAGGCGAAAGAATGAAAGACAATGTTTTTACCAATATTGACAGTGCAGTAATAGTATAAGGCCGGACCTCTCTGAGGAAGCCTGCATCTGGCGATGACTTCAGCCAGATACTGCACCGAACCGCAACAAAAATTAGGGAGGTTTTTTATTATGATGCGTGCTCTTTATTCAGGAGTTTCAGGTTTGCAGGTCAACCAGGTCAAGATGGATGTAATCGCCAACAATATCGCCAACGTCAACACAGTTGGCTTCAAAAAAGGTCAGGTTACTTTTCAGGATATGCTCAGCCAGACTATCGGGGGAGCCAAGGCCGGTGAGGCCAGCACTACCGGGGGAATGGCCGCCCAGCAGATCGGTTTGGGGGTCATGGTCGGCGGTATCAACAATATTCATACCCAGGGGGCGGCGGCGGTTACCGGCAATGCCACCGATGTTATGATCCAGGGGAACGGCTATTTTATTCTTATGGACGGCGAAAACAGTTATTACAGCCGGGCCGGCAACTTCACCCTGGACAACAGCGGCAACCTGGTTAATTCCGCCAATGGCATGCTGGTCTGCGACGACGGCGGTACACCCATAAACATCGCCGGCAGTTCAGTCAGCATCGGGACTGACGGTACTATAAGCTATATTGACTCCAGCGGCAATCCGGCAGTCTACGGATCTAAATTGGGAATTGCCACTTTCCCCAATCCTCAAGGACTGACCAAAGCCGGGGAGAATATGTACATCGCCAGCGATGCTTCCGGGGCGGCAACCAACACTACTCCCGGGGAGAATGCCGGCACGCTTATTTCAGGAGCCCTGGAAATGTCCAACGTAGACCTGGCTCAGGAGATGGTGGATATGATCATTACGGAAAGAGGTTACCAGGCCAATTCCCGGACGATTCGAACCGCTGACGAAATGCTGCAAGAATTGATCAATATCAAACGATAAAGTGTGACGGTGCGGAGGGGCCAGTCCCCAGTCAACCCAAGTAAGGCTGGTCAAAGGCCTCTTCCGCATTGACGGTTAAAACCTACAGCAAGGAGCAGATTCAGTCATGGCTTCAACTGAGGAAGAAAAGCAGTCTCCATCCAAAAAATTAAAAATAATTATTGGTATTGTTCTGGTTTTGTTGTTGTCTGGCTTTGCGGGCGGCGGTACTTACTGGTACCTGAACCGGGATCCAGCCGAGGTAGCCGCCAAAAATCGGCAAGTCGTTACCCTGCCCAGCATGACCGTTAATCTTGCTGACACAGGCGGGAAGCGTTATCTGCGGACTACTATTACACTGGAATATACCAATCCCAAATTGAAGGAAGAACTTGACACTTCCATGTACAAGGTGAAGGATGGTGCCCTGCAGGTACTGCGCTCTACCTATGCCTACCAATTGCAGGAAGGCCAGGATGTGGAACAGATCAGACAGGCCTTGTTGACGGAAATTAATTCCCGTTTACACAAGGGGCAAATCACCGCGCTCTATTTCGAAGAACTGCTAGTTCAGTAAGGGTGGGATTATGAGTTTACGGAATTTAACCGAAGCACAAATTGAAGCCATGATAAACCTGGGGGGGCCAGCAAATCCCAGAGGCAACCGGCAGGATGTAAAAAAGGCCCATTTCTCGCCTTTGCAGCCCCAGGTAATTGAGCAGAGTTCGGCCGACATTAGCTGTTTGCAGGATGTTGAGGTGGAAATGCAGGTGGAACTGGGTAACACCTCTATTAATCTTAGGGAAGTATTGGCCCTGCAGCCGGATAAGGTTATTGCCCTTAACCGGCTGGCCGGTGATATGGTGGATCTGAAGGTCAACAATATCTGGCTGGCTTATGGGGAGGTCCTGGTGCTGAAGGATTCAATGGGAATCAGAATCGCATCCTTCAAAGGCGATGAAAATTACCCGGACAGAGGTGCAAAATAGCTTGCAGTGGAACTTGTGGGAAGCAATTATTCGTGTCTTGATAAGTCTGTCGTTTATCTGCCTGGCGGCCTATTTGTTTATCAAGTATGGCCTGGCTAAGCAGTATCCCCGCAGCCGCGGCAATCTGCGCATTATGGAACAGGTCAGCCTGACACCCAAGGCTTCTATCAGCATTGTAAAGGTTGAAGAGGAATATCTGCTGGTCAGTGCTACCGACAGCGAGGTGACGGTGATAAAACCGGTGGAGAATTACCAGCCGGCGGAAATCCGGGACGTACAGATTCAGATCTTTGAGAACCTGAAACGTTTCATTGCAGGAAGAGGCAGCAAACATGAATCATAAGGCTTTCTGGCTATCTGGATTTACTATCATATTTATAATGCTGCTATGGACAGTCCACCCTGGCTCCACATCAGCCGCTCCACTGCCATCAGTGGACTTACAGATCACCAATACCGATAATCCGGGCGAAGTGGTTGATACCTTAAAACTATTGACTTTACTGACGGTTTTGGCCCTGGCACCGGCCTTCCTGGTGATGATGACTTCCTTTACCCGGATCGTTATCGTCTTATCGTTTGTCCGCAGCGCCCTGGGTACCCAGCAGCTCCCCCCAAACCAGATCCTAATCGGACTGGCGCTGTTTCTGACCTTTTTCACCATGTACCCGACTTACCAGGAGATCAACCAGCAGGCTATCGTTCCCTATACCGCCAACCAGATCGGGCAAACTGAATTTATGAACCGGGCTTCCGACCCTTTGCGAGACTTTATGCTGAAACAAACCCGGGAAAAGGACCTGTTGCTGTTTATCAATATGAGCCAGGCTGAACCGCCGGCCACCCAGGAAGACGTGGCTATGAGCACTTTGATCCCGGCATTTGCTATCAGCGAACTAAAGACGGCTTTTCAGATGGGTTTCTACATTTTTCTGCCGTTTTTGGTGATTGACATAGTAGTAGCCAGCACCCTGATGTCCATGGGCATGTTCATGGTATCACCGGTGATGATCTCGCTGCCGTTCAAAGTACTGTTATTTGTAGTGACTGATGGTTGGTACCTGGTGGTCAAGTCATTAATGGAAAGCTTCCGTTGAATAAATTCTGCACTTAAGGATGTGAGTAAAGTTTGACCCCGGAAATGGTTCTGACTATTGCCCGCCAAACCATTACAACTTCGCTGCTGCTGGCGCTGCCTCCCTTGGGTATCGCATTGCTGGTGGGTCTGGTTATCAGTATTTTCCAGGCTGTGACCCAGGTTCAGGAACAGACCCTGACGTTTGTACCCAAAATAATAGCGGTTTTTTTATCCTTACTGTTTTTTGGTCCCTGGATGTTAAGGCTGCTGATGAATTTCGCTGTTAATATTTTTGGAAATCTCGGCGGTGTGATCGGTTAGGAGGAAGCATGCAGTTTTTGGATAATATTCCATGGGTATTGCTGGTCTTTGCCCGCCTGACATCGTTCATGGTATCGGCCCCGTTTTTTTCAACCCGGACTACCCCGAACCTGTTGAAGGTAGGCCTGGGAGCTTTGCTGACCCTGCTGATAATGCCGACCCTGCCGAGTCTGGAAAACGTACCGGTGGATATGCTGGCGTATTCATTGTGGTTGGTGAAAGAAGTAGTAGTGGGATTGGTACTGGGTTATGCGGCCACCTTAACCTTTACCGCGGTCAGGATCGCCGGCGGCCTGGTAGATTGGCAGATGGGTTTTGCCATGGCTACCCTGCTGGATCCGGAGAACCAGTCCAATAATACCCTGCTGGGCCAGTTCGTTTACCTGATCCAGATCCTGCTGTTTTTGGCCGTTAACGGCCACCATATGCTGCTGATGGGTATTTCTTACAGTTATTCATTGATTCCGGTGACCGCAGCGGTGTTTAATACCGGTTTTGTAATGGCCATCGTCAAGGTCTTTATCGAAATGTTTTCCCTGGGAGTACGGATAGCAGCTCCCTTTATGGTGGTTTTCCTGTTTTGTGACCTGGCGCTGGGGATTATGGCCCGGTCGGTGCCGCAGCTTAACGTATTTATTTTAAGCTTCCCGCTCAAGACCGCTTTTGGCTTGGTCACCATGGTCGCCATCATGCCTTTGATGGCAGTGTTTGTCAACCACATCATCTCCGAGATGGAACGAAACATGACGATTTTGATGGGATTGGCCTGGTGATAATGATGTCAGGCACAGCCAATTACCTGATTATGGTCGTCTTGTTGATGATATTCGTGCTTTGGCGGTCAGGCCGTCTTGACTGGCAGGGGCGTCTGGTGCTTGAACAAGGGAATAGCGCGGCAATCCCATACCCGTGGCTGCTGATGGGGGAGACCGAAGAGAAAACTGAGCCGGCTACCCCCCATAAGAAGCAGCAGGCCCGCAAGAAGGGACAGGTAGCCAAAAGTGCCGACTTGAATGCTGCCCTGGTTGCCTGTACGGTTATGGCCACTGTTTTTGCCCTGCGGGGATATTTAGGATCTCAGACCATGGGACTCGTTTATCAAGTGTTTGACCAGATAACCTTAACCACGCTGGACGCGGAAGCAGTAGTGAATCTCTACCAGACTTTGCTGGTGGTGTGTTTTAAGATCCTGGGACCGATTTTAGGGGTGGCCGTGGTGTTCGGCCTGTTAGCCAACTACCTGCAGGTCGGCTTTATCTTTAGCGGGGAGGCGTTGAGCCCTAAGCTGAGTCATATTAACCCCGTCGAAGGATTCAAGCGGATCTTTTCCAAGCGGGCCCTGTTCGAAATGGTAAAAACGTTACTTAAGATAACCGTAATTGGAGCGGTAGTATATAACCTGGGCAAGAAAGAGTATCACAATTTCCTCCTGGTACCGAACATGAGCAATGGTTCCATGATCGAATATTTCAGCCACACCTTGTTCAGGATTTGCTTCATAGCCGGGATGGTATTTCTAATCATCGCTGTTTTGGATTTTGCTTATCAGAAGTGGCAGTTCGGCCAGGATCAGAAAATGTCCAAAACTGAATTGAAGATGGAAATGAAACAGACAGAAGGGGATCCGCTAATCAAATCCCGGTTAAGGCAAAAGCAGCGCCTGATGGCCATGCGCCGTACGATACAGAAGGTTCCGGAAGCTACTGTGGTAATTACCAACCCGACTCATATGGCAATTGCGCTGCGATATGATGACAACACCATGGAGGCACCCGAGGTGATAGCCAAGGGTGCAGGTTATATAGCCCAGAAGATCAAAGATGTGGCCCGTGAACACCAGGTGCCGGTGATCGAGGATAAGCCCCTGGCTCATTCCCTGTATGCCAGTACCGAGGTAGGAGATTATATTCCGGTGGAATTATATCAGGCAGTAGCCATAGTGTTGGCGGCCATTTATCACCAAAAACGCAGCAGAGGAGTAAATAATGGCTAGACCGGTCAGCGGGGCTTGGCTGAAAGACATAAAATTCAGAGGCAACAGCGACGTGCTGGTGGCCGGGTTGATCGTCGCCATAGTCGGTATAATAATCATACCCATGCCCACCGGGATACTGGATGTATTGCTGGCCTGCAGCCTGGCCTCCGGCATAATCATGATGCTGATGAGCCTGTTTATTTCTGAACCCCTGCAGATTTCGGTTTTCCCAACCCTATTGCTGGTGGTAACCCTGTTCCGGCTGGCGCTGGATATTTCGGCCACCCGTTGTATATTGAGCAATGCCTATGCCGGTGAGATTATTGAATCCTTTGGCTATTTTGTGGTGGGCGGCAACTATGTGGTTGGGGCGATTATATTTCTGATTATTACCCTGGTCCAGTTTGTGGTCATCACCAACGGTGCCGGCAGGACCGCTGAAGTATCCGCCCGGTTTACCCTGGATGCTATGCCCGGCAAACAGATGAGCATTGATGCCGATTTGGGAGCGGGTTTGATTACCGAGCAGGAAGCCAAGCAAGAGCGGCTTAAACTGCAGCGGGAAGCCAGTTTCTTCGGATCCATGGATGGGGCCAGCAAGTTCGTACGGGGGGACGCCATCGCCGGTATCGGCATTGCCTTGATCAATATCATCGGCGGTCTTATTATCGGCACCTGGCAGAAGGGGATGCCGGTTGCTGAAGCTCTCCAGACCTATACCCTGTTGACCGTCGGTGAGGGCTTGGTGGCCCAAATACCAGCTTTGCTGACTTCGACCGCTACTGGTATCCTGGTAACCCGGGCTCAGACCGGTCATAGCTTCGGATTCGATTTGAGTGGTCAGATTGGCAGCTTTCCCCGGGCGATTGGATTGGCAGCCGTAATCCTGCTGATTTTGGCTATCGTCCCCGGATTGCCGTTTCTGCCTTTCATTATCCTGTCAGCAGGAACCGGATACGCCGCCTATGCCCTGGATAAGGAAGAGAAGCAAAAAGAGACTGTACAAAAAACCAGGCAGACCGGCAAGACTGAATCCCGGGAACCCGAAAACATCCTGGGTTTATTCAGGGTTGACCCCCTGGAGATCGAAATTGGCTATAACCTGATCAGTCTTATAGATGAATCCAGCGGCGGTGATCTGCTCACCCGGTTGGGGGCGGTCAGGAGGCAGTGCGCTACGGAAATGGGGATTTTTGTGCGACCCATTCGAATTCGGGATAACCTGCAATTAAGTCCTAACGCCTATAGGTTTAAAATTCACGGGATCGATATCACTGGCGGGGAGCTGATGGCCAATTATTATTTGGCCATGAATCCCGATGACAGTGAAGTTACCATCGATGGAATAAGAACGGTGGAGCCGGCCTTCGGTTTGCCCGCCTGGTGGATTCGGGAGGACCAAAAGGGCAAGGCGGAGTTGGAATCGTTCACCGTGGTAGATGCCTCCACGGTGTTGATTACTCATTTAACTGAGTTTATTAAGACTTATGCCCATGAGATTCTCACTCGCCAGGATGTGCAGGACCTCATGGATATGGTCAAACAGCATAACGAAGTTCTGGTCAACGAACTGACCGCTCAGCTGTCAGTAGGTGAGGTGCAGAAGGTTCTGCAGAACCTTCTCAGGGAGAAAGTCTCCATCCGGGACCTGGACACCATCCTCGAGGCTATGGCAGATGGGGCCCGGATTTCCAAAAATACAGATTATTTGATTGAGTGTACCCGGCAGGCGTTGACGCGCAGTATCAGCAAACAGTTTTCCCGGGATGGCCGCATAACCATCGTTACTGTCGATCCCAGCCTGGAGAGCAAGCTGGTTGAATCGCTGCAGACCACCTCGCAGGGAGTTTATCCGGCCATTTCACCGGAGATAACCCAGATGGTGTATGACCAACTGGAAAAGATGGAGAGACAGTTTACTTTGCTGGGCCTGCCTTTGATTGTTCTGTGTTCGTCTAAAATCAGGCTGCCCCTGCGGAGGCTGATCGAACGGTTCAAACCCAATATTGTGTTATTGGCGGTCAATGAACTGACTTCCGACCTGGAAGTGGATATTCGGGGGGCGGTGACAGCCAGTGAACATTAAACGCTATATAGTCAAGGATATGCATGAAGCCTTGGTATTGATCAAGCAGGACCTGGGCTCGGAGGCCATCATCGTCAGCAGCCATAGGGTCAAGGAAAAGGGAATTAGAGGGTGGTTCAAGCCCACCCGGCTGGAAGTTACCGCGGTGCTGGAACAAAATGAGATCGACCAGATGAAGCAGGAGATCGGGCAAATCAAGCAAGTCCTGGCTCAATTCACCCAAAATATAATCATGACCAGGACTAAAGATGGGGAAACTGAGGCAGTTCCGACCCCGGAATCCGAGATTCGTCAGAAGATGCGGGCTATTGAATTGGATCCCCAGGTCATCGACATCTTGCTGACCGACCTGGATGTCTCCAGTGATGAAAATATACTCCGGGCTGAACTGCAGGCTCGCCTAGAAGCGTTCTTTAAACCGGTGATGCCCCGCAACCGCGAGACCAAAGCGATGGCTTTCGTAGGGCCCACCGGGGTGGGGAAAACCACCACCCTGGCCAAGATTGGGGCCATTTATTCACTGCTGAACAGTTTCAACATTGGTTTTGTCACTATCGATACCTATCGGGTGGGGGCAGTCGAACAGATAAAGATCTACGGGGAGATCATCGGGGCGTCGGTAGATATAGTGATGACGCCGGAGGAATTGAGGAAGGCAGTGGAAAGAAACAGCGATAAGGACCTGCTGCTGATCGATACTACCGGGCGGCCGTCCCACAACCGGTACCAGTTAGGAGAACTTAAGGCCTTTTTAGATGTTTTGGAAGCGGTCGATGTTTGCCTGGTTATCAACGCTACTACGAAAAACCAGGATATGCTGAAGATTATCGATGATTATAAAATCACCGCTTATTCACAGATAATCATCACCAAGATCGACGAGACCATTGCTCCTGGTTCTCTGGCCAATGCTGCCCTTTATGGACAGCTGCCGATAACCTATATTACTAACGGGCAGGATGTCCCGGACGATATCGAGGAAGCCAATCCAACCATGTTAGCCGGCTATGTGTTAAGGGGGTTGGGATTCTAATGGCCAATCAAGCCGATAAACTGAGGGACCTATTCAAAGGCAGCCCCAAGAATAACCTGTGGCCGGCGGCCGATAAGATGAGGATTATCGCGGTGGCCAGCGGCAAAGGCGGGGTCGGCAAGACCAGCCTGACCGTCAACCTGGCCATTGCCCTGGCTAAAGCCGGGAAGAAGGTCATGATTCTGGATGCGGATCTGGGGATGGCTAATGTTGACATCATGATGGGGTTGACCCCTCGCCATAACCTGCATGATGTAATGCAGGGACGCAAGCGTATCAGTGATATAGTGCTCGAAGGTTGGGAAGGAGTTAAGATAGTCCCAGGTTGTTCGGGTATATTTGAGGCCGATGATATCCAGCGCATCCGCCGCGAAGCCCTGATGAAAGAATTGGAACATTATGGCCGCGACATGGACTATATCCTGGTAGACACCGGGGCCGGGATTTCCAAGGTGGTATTGGGCTTTGTTGCTTCCGCAGATGATGTGATCATCGTAGTCACCCCGGAGCCGACTTCGATAGCTGACGGTTACGGAATTATCAAGATCCTGTCGCGCTTCAAACTACATAAAAAAGTCCACCTGGTAGTAAACATGGCCAACAACATTCAGGAAGCTGAGGAGGCGGCCCGTAAAATAGAGGTCGTGGCCAACACCTACCTGGATATCAGCATCAAAAGGCTGGGGGCCATTTATGCAGATAGCAACGTTAAAAAATCTATCAAGGAAATGACTCCCTATATTATTAAATATCCACGCGGCCAAACGGCCATCTGCGTCATGAAGATTGCCGAAAATATTATCGAAAACAAGATCGGTTTCAGCAGCAGTACTCAGAACTTTGCCCAAAGGGTAATTAATCTATGGAGGTGAGGCAGATTAATGAACTTGGATAGAATACTTCAACCTGGAACCCATCTGGAGATCATGTTAGGCGGTCAGGGTGAGGAGGAAGTGGTTTGGGATGCCCAGGTCCATACCAGCCGTTCGGATTCCTTCTTGGTATCCGCCCCGGCCTATATTGACCTGAACATAATCTCACCGGTGGGCCGGGAGATAGTAGTATGGGCGGGGTTGGATGATGCCCGCTGCTCATTTGATTCCCTGGTAATGGGAGAACAAGTACAGGATGGCCATACCTATCTGGTACTGAAAAAACCGCAAAAACTGACCACTTCGGATCGCCGCCATTTTGTGAGAATGAAATCCCACCTGGCAGTTAAATTCGAGATTATCAGTTCCGAGGATGCCGCACAATGGAAGAAGATCGAACCCTCTAATGAGGCCGTGCTGATCGACTTGAGCGGAGTAGGGTTAAGTTTTGCATATAACCGGGAGATTCCCCCGGACACCGTGATGGTATTTGCCCTGCCCCTGGAGATGAAGAATGCCAGCATGACCATAAAAATACTGGGGACAGTGGTCAGGAACGATCCTCAAGAGAAGGGTTGCCGGGTGGGAGTACAGTTTGAAAATGTCAGCGAGCTGCAGCAGGATTTGATTATGAAACATCTTTTTCATACGATGCGAAAATATATTCAGATTAGCAGGGATGATTTTTAATGACAGGCAACAATACCGCCATAGAACCTCAGCAATACCTGCCCCTGGTGAAAGCCATAGCAGATCGGATGGATGTCAGTATTCCCGATTTTTGGGATAAAGACGATATGATCGGCTATGGGGTCCTCGGTCTGTTGGAGGCGGTTAAACGGTTCCGGCCGGAGGAAGGTATCCAGTTTGCCACCTTTGCTGCCAAAAGGATAAAAGGGTCGATATTGGATGCGCTGCGCCGCGACTCGCCTTTATCCCGCAACTGCTGGCAAAAGGTGCAGAAGATAACCAAGGCTATGGAGGAGATATCTACAGCCAGCGGTCAGGAAGCCACCACTGAGGAGATAGTCAAAATGGTGGAAATGGACCGGCAGGATGTGGAGCAGGCCCTGCGTTCTTTCCAGCTAATGGCTTCCATTTCACTGGAGCAAACCCTGGGTCTGAATGATATTAAACTGATGGATACCCTGGCCGAGCCGATTGAGAATTCGCCCGACGAGAGCATCATCAAAGAAGAGCAGGTCAGGTTATTGAGTGAAGCGGTCGCAGGCCTGGAAACCCGGCAGCGACAAGTGCTGACCCTGTATTATTATGAGGAGTTGACCCTGAAAGAAATTGCCGCTGTGCTTAATATCGGGGTGCCGCGGGTATCCCAGTTAAAAACCATGGCTACTGCAGCCGTGCGTGAAAAATTATCCCGGGAATACCAACCGGTTTAATAACGACAACAGGGGAGGGATAAATATGATGCGAGGAATATACTGCTCTAATACCGGTCTCAATACTTTACAGCAAAAAATTGATCTAACCGCTAATAACATTGCCAACTCCAATACCGACGGCTTCAAGGAAGGTAAACTTTCAGTCCGGACCTTCAAAGAAGAAATTAATGGCGTAGCCGCTGACCAGCTTAAAATCAATTTTGCCCAGGGGACCTTGCGGGCAACCGGCGACCCCAACAATTTTGCCATTGAAGGGGATGCTTTTTTCAAGATTGATACCGGTGAAGGCACCATTTACACCCGGCAGGGAGCCTTTGTAACCAATGCCGAGGGATACCTCATAACCAATCAGGGATACAAAGTGACCGGCATAAACGGCGAGGTTAAGATGGTAGACGGCAAACCTGACCAGGATTTAGCCCTGGCCAGTTTCGCCCATACGGAGTTTTTGACTCCGGTGGAAGGTGGATTTACTGCCAATGATCAATGCGGCATGAGTGAAGCCGGAAACGGCACAGTCAGACAAGGATTTTTGGAAGCGTCCAACGTAGACCTGGCCCAGAACCTGGTCGATTTAATCACTGTCTCCCGTGGTTATGCCTTAAACAGCCGCATGATCACTGCCCAGGATGAAATTCTGCAGAAGGCTGTGGAGGAAGTTGGGGTGCTCAAGAAGTAGCCTGGGTCGGCCCGGATTATTAAGCCTATGATAGAGGGAATGATGAACGATGGATGAGAATATGGTCAAATCCAGTTGGGGAGTATTCAATCAGAACACTGCCGGTGACACAGGAATGATGGACAGCCCTGCCCTGTCTTCCGGGAGCCGGTACGATTTCCGGCGCCCCAACAAATTCAGCAAGGATCAGTTGCGGACGTTGTTGATTGTCAACGAGAATTTTGCCAAAACCGCCTCCAGTTTTTTGTCCGGTTATCTGCGCAGCAGTGCGGAAATTAAGGTGGCTTCGGTAGAGCAATCTACTTACCAGGAATTTATGGCCACTGTAACCCCTCCGGCGTTGTTGACCATGTTTCAGATGTCGCCGCTGACCGGCAGTGTGGTTCTGGTGCTGGGTAACAATTTTACCGCTCCAGCCCTGGATTTATTGTTTGGCGGCACCGGCCGCCGCAGCAACCTGGCCAAACCTCTGACGGAGATTGAAACCCGGGTACTCAGGAAACTGGTGGAGAGGCTGCTGTATGAAATGGCCGCTGCCTGGTCCAGGTTCTATGAATTCACACCGGTAATCGATACTATGGAGAGCAACGCCCAGTTCTATAAAAAAGCCAGTTCCATGAACGAAATTGTGGCCGTTATTACTTTGGCAACCAGTCTGGCCGATAACCAGAGCTTAATTCACCTGTGTCTGCCCCATGCCACAATGAAAGAAGCCATGATCAATATGACCGTGCAAGACCTGCTGTCGACCCAGCCATCCAGCGGAGAACCAAGAAATGATTATGTTGTCGATTGTTTGACCAGGGTAGAGGTTAACCTGGCCGCCCGCTGCGGGCAAACCAGTCTTTCAGTACAGGAATTCCTGCAGTTGGAGGAAGGCGATGTGGTTTTGATCAACACGGTGGTAGGTGATGATATGGAACTGCTGGTGGAAGGCCATCCCAAATTCAAGGTGCAGCCGGGAAATGCCGGAAATCAGGTTGCGGTTATGATTACAGATAAGGTATAGGGGGGAGAAATAATGTCAAATTCATTTTTATCACAAGAAGAGATTGAGGCGCTGCTGAGGGATACCCCGCCCGGTGAGCAACCAGGCTCCGAAGCGTCACGGGGGGAAAGCAGCCAGCCGGCAGACACCGATGAAGTCAGAGCGCCTGGTCTGCTATCCGGCTCGGATTCTATCGGTTTTAACAGCCAGAACCTGAACCTGATTTTGGATATCCCATTGAAACTAACCGTATTGCTGGGTAGGACCAAGCGCCCCATTTCGGATGTCCTGAAACTGGTCAAGGGTTCGATTGTAGAATTGGACCGCCTGGAAAACGAACCGGTGGATATCCTGGTTAATGACACGCTGATTGCCCGGGGCGAGGTTGTGGTAGTCCGGGAGTATTTTGGGGTCAGGATCACAGATATAATCTCCACCGAGAAACGGATTAGAAGCCTGGTATCCTCTTAAGCCAGTACATTGGCGCAGCAATTGTCGTATTATCTGTTAGGCGGTGAGGTTTTAGCAATGGACATTGCAACATTGGCGGGTTTATTAATAGCATTAGTGTTCCTTATTTTGGCCTTCATACTGGAAGGCGGGGGAATCGGTATGCTCATACAGAAGACTGCTTTCATGATTGTTTTCGGCGGGACTATCGGGGCAACCATTATCAGTCATTCGCTGGAGGACATTAAGCGAGTACCCTATTACCTAAAATCGGTAGTTAAGACCATGCCGCTGGATTATAGCGGGGCATTGGAGTCCTTGGTCATATGCGCTGAGAAAGCCCGGCGGGAAGGATTTTTGAGTTTGGAGGATTACCTGCCCAACATCGAAAACCAGTTTTTGGTGAGGGGCCTGCAGATGGTGGTCGACGGTACCGAACCGGAACTGACCCGGGATATCCTGGAGCGTGAAATCGAGGTCTTTGAAAAGAATGAGATGGTTGGTTACCAAATGTTTATGACCGCGGGCGGCTTTGCCCCGACCATGGGTATTATCGGTACGGTTATGGGGATGGTGACGGTCTTAAGCAACCTGTCCGATCCAGAAGAATTGGGCGGAGCCATAGCGGTAGCTTTTCTGGCTACCCTGTACGGCATTGCCTCCGCCAATATTTTATTTATACCCTTTGCCAATAAAATCAAGATGAGAATTAATAACGAGGTATTCTTAATGGAGATGATCGAGGAAGGAATCCTTTCCATTCAAAATGGTGAGAATCCCCGGCTCATCCGGGAAAAACTAAGCATCTTTCTGCCGGCTGAGAGCCATCGGCGCCCGGCTCATGCGGTTGGAGAGAAAGTAGGGGTATAACCAGATGGCCAAGCGAAGCAAACGTCATCAAGGTGGTGAACACGAAGGTGGAATGGAACGCTGGCTGCTGAGTTACGCCGATTTCATCACCCTGTTAATGGTGTTTTTCATCATGATGTATGCCATGAGCAAGGTGGACGAGGCAAGATACAACGCTATCGCCCAGTCCTTGAATGTGGTCTTGAGCGGCACTTCCATATCCCCGGAGCCCCAGGAGACCCAGTCGGTGACTCCTGACCAGCCAGGGCCGCAGCTGAGCCAGGATTTGGTTAACCAGCTGCAGTTGGATGCCGTGCAGCAGAAGATCCAGGAGTTTATCGCCTCGGAAAGGGTTTCAGAACCGGCTCAAAATACCGAACAGTCCGCCACCAAACTGGGTGACTATATAGACATCGTTTCCCAGGAGAGGGGGCTGGTGATAAGCATTAAGGATACGCTGCTATTTGCCAGCGGATCTGATCAGCTGACCCCGGCGGCCCGCGCCATCATCGCCAAAGTAGGAACTGCCCTGGTGATGATCCCTAATTATATCCGGGTGGAAGGGCATACCGACAACCTGGCTATAAATACCGAGAGATTCCCTTCCAACTGGGAACTTTCCGTCCTGCGGGCTTCCAATGTCATGCATGTACTGGTCAATGATTGCGGTCTTTCCCCGCAGCGACTATCGGTGATAGGTTATGGTGAATATCGTCCGCTGGTTCCCAACTTGGACCCAGCCAGCCAGTCCCGCAACCGGCGGGTTGATATCGTGGTTTTAAAGAGACAGTACGATGAGGTTGAACCCCCCAAAGTAACAGCCAATCCCTAAACGGGCTGTACTCAATATAGGCATTTAAATCGTTGGATGAAATACCTTTGAAAAGGAGGTGGGTGGATTGAAAAAGCTATTGATCGTGCTTTTGGTAGTATTAATGGTCTGTGTAGGCTCTGCAGATACACTGTTATCCAAACAGGATAACGAGCCGGTAGATACAGCCATAGTTCAACCGGTAATAAACAATCGCCCCGCCTCGGAGCAGAAGAAGATCCTTCCCGAGAACGAAATAATAGGTTACAGTTCCAGGGGAAATGTTATCCAGGCGGTTACCATCGCTCCGGCCAAGTACAACAAAACCATCCTGCTGACTTTCGCCATGCATGGTTTCGAGGATTCCTGGGATTATGACGGGGCATCCCTGGTACAGATAGCCAATGATGTGATTGCGACATTCGCTGCCAACCCGGCTGCTCTGAACCATACCCGCTTGATCGTGGTGCCCTGTGTTAATCCCGATGGGCTGATGCGAGGTTGTGACGATAACCTGGCCGGCCGCTGCAATGGCCAGGGGATTGATATCAACCGCGATTTTGATTACCAGTGGCAATATATCGCCGACGCTAAATATCATACCGGAGATATACCCTTTGCCACCCCCGAGGCCAACCTGCTAAAAGAACTGGTGATAAAAGAGAAGCCCGATTTGGTCATCGATTTTCATGGCTGGCTGAATGCTATATACGGTGACGAGGAAATCGGCCAATATTTCAGTGACTCGCTTAAGGTTACCAACCAAGGTTTAAACAATGTAGCCGATGCCTTTTTACCTCAGACCTTTATCGGTTGGGCCGGTCATTATACCCGGGCGGTGATGGTGGAATATCCCGATCCCCAAACCGCTGCCAATGTTTATAATCTCGGATATAGCTCCAGAACCATTGCTGCACTTAAACTGATATGCAATCGGCTATAAATCAATCCCGCTTGAATTACCTGCCGGCCCCTTACCCGAATTACCTTTGCAGCTAAGTGCCTGCCTCCATATGCCTTAACTCTGAAATAGTTTGAGTCTGTCCGATTATCTTTCCTGTTAAAAATTTTTTCCAAACCATATAAACACCTTTATAAGCCAATACTAAGGCTTTTATGATGTCTGCCATTCAGTCGGTCCCCATTTGGCCGTCCACATCATCCGGCAGGAATCTGCTCACCGGTGGAGAAATAGACTACTTAAATAGGCCAGAAATAGAATGGGAATATTGCCGCTCCACATTTGATTCTGGCGGGAACCAATCTTGATACCGGTATAAATGGAACTAGAGAGAACCAGCGGTTAGAACTGGGGGATTGTCAAGGGGAAATGAAACGAGCAAATAAGGGACAAAAAGGAAATCTGACCTTTAATTTTAAGGATAAAGTAGTGGTTGTTACCGGCGGAGCCTATGGAATTGGCAAGTGTATTATGGAAGAGTTCACCAGGGCGGGGGCGCAGGTAGCGGTTGTTGATATCGCCCCGGGTCCGGTGTACTGCGATCTTTATTTTCGCGGTGATATCGCTAATGAGAAGGTGCTGGAGGAATTCACCCAGCAGGTGATTGAGAAATATGGCCGGGTTGACTATCTCATTAATAATGCTGCCGTCAGCCTGTGGGGTATTCTGTCGGATTGTAATTACAGTGAATTTATGTATGTTCTGCGGGTAGGAGTGGCCGCACCCTATATGCTGACCAAGCTGTTCCTGCCCTGCTTCAGCAAAGGCGCGGCGATTGTGAACATCTCATCCACCCGGGCCATCATGTCCCAACCGGATACGGAGAGTTACAGCTCCGCTAAAGGAGCTATTTCATCTTTGACCCATTCCCTGGCCATAAGCTTGGCCGGGAAGGTAAGGGTAAACAGTATCTCCCCGGGCTGGATCGACAAGACCGGCTCCGAGTGGGGTTTCGAGGACCGGGAACAGCATCCGGTCAAGCGGCTGGGCCGTCCCCTGGACGTGGCCCGCATGGCCATGTTTTTATGCAGCGAAGACAGCGGTTTTATAACCGGGCAGGATGTAGTGGTCGACGGTGGCATGAGCAGGATGATGATCTACAACGAGGATTTTGGCTGGAAATACGAACCTGATCCGCACGATATGAAGTGAAGCGGCTGATAGCTGCTATATTATTACCAGCAGATTATCGGCGTTAATGAAAATTCTAACTTTCACAATCATTGACACGCTTATTACTCCTGCATATACTATGTGTAAGCTCCAAGGAATTCCTAAGACGGAAAACCAATCAGAGCCGGAAAACAGAAACAAAAAGTCAACAACCCAGTAAGGATACCGGTAAAGAAATTTACTATATCCAAGGAAAAGTAAAAGAAATTAGTTTATAACAGCAAAACAATACGGAAATTCAATTATTTACACTAGGATATGAGCCGAAGTAAATAAAAGAAAAAGAAGTAAAGTGAAACTGAAATAGACTAAAAGTAAAAGAAATTCTAAAAGATGAAGGTATCAAGAAAAGTTGAAGATAGGAAACGAAGTAGAAGGCAAGGAAAGGGTAAGGAAGTCGAGAAAGGTTCGTTGGAGCTTACTTTTTGGCTAGTTTCGGAAGCGTATATCTTCGTTACAGCGAACAGCCCGCTCGGTCGACGTACTGAATGTACGTCTCAGTCGCGAACTATTCTTGTGCCTCGATCTGCGCTCCCGACCCGTCGCCAACCCAGGCTAGTTTCAGTACCGAATATCTGCGTTAGTTCGCAAAGACCGTTCAATCAGCGTACTACGGGGACGCTTCAATCACCGGCTTTGAATATGCCTTGAGCTTCACTGCTGATGCTCGGTCTGGACCCAGCGCTAGACTAGGGGGATATTCGCTCCCAATCCGTCGCCTGGCGGGTCCAGTATTGAAGTTGATCCCGGCGTTACGGCTGGCAGGGACGGTTCTGTTGCCTGTGGGTGTAGTAGGATCGTCAGCGTAGAGTTTGTAGGAAAAGAAAAGATTGGGAGTCGGTTGCTGCGATGAGCATGAAACCGTATCTTAGATCATAGCTTATTGCTTAACCGGCCAATCAGGTCGGTTTTGGTTTTATAACGAAATTTATACCTTGGGGGTGAATGGAATGGAAAACAGCGTCTACAAGATAATCGAACTGGTGGGGACAAGTACTGAATCATGGGAAAAGGCAGCACTAGCTGCGCTCAAAAGAGCAAGCGATACATTAGAGGATATACGCAGTGCCGAAGTGGCTGCCATGGACATTCAGCTCGCACATGGTGAGATACTGGTATATCGTACTAAATTGAAGGTATCGTTTAAGTACCAGGATATCAAATAGTCATTTTCAATAAATTGCGTCATCACAAGCGAAAGCTGATCGGCAGGGTCATTACCAGATAAAATGGGTCCATGCCTTGGGTCCCATGGGCGGAGGGGGGATAACTTCCCGGCTGTATTCAAGGACTCTCATCAGATAGGCCATGTTTTTGCCCAGTACCCGCATCGCCTGGCATCCTTCCGCGTCCTCAAGAATTTCGCCGGGCACGCGGCCATTAACCACGTTCCAATAATTAGTGGCGGGAATAAACATTTCTGCATACAGGAGATAGCGGTTAAGCTGATCAAAGGTGGGCATTCCGCCGGAGCGCCTAACCACTACCACTGACGCCCCAACCTTGTGACGAAAGAGGTTGCCGTTGGCGGATGAGACGTCTGCCTCCCAGTTTCGTTGCCGGCGCCAGCTATCATCACTCCAGAATCAAACCTATAAAACCGCGCAGATCATTCATGAATTCTTGGTTAATATTCTCTGACCGGCTTTTGAAATCAAGCAGCTGCAATCTTACCTGCTCTCTCTCATACCACAGGTTGGTATCATCCAG
>JAXDBN010000083.1:0-2591 GCA_034678805.1 Syntrophomonadaceae bacterium | reverse complement strand
GGTCCTGAACCTCTAGATAAAAATTACCGGGCCCGAAGATTTTTTGATATTTAACCGCTACTGCCAATGCCTCATCGGTATTGCCTGCAGCAATCAACTGTGGTATCTCTCCAGCCAGGCAGCCGCTCAAACCAATCAGACCCTCACTATACCTTTCCAGCAGCTCCAGGTCTATACGCGGCTTATAATAAAAACCTTCGATGAAGGCCCGGCTGACCATCTCGGTAAGATTTCTGTAGCCGGCGGTGTTTTTACATAGCAAGGTTAAATGAGCATTACGCTCATCCAGACGAGATTCCCTATCCAGGCGGCTCCTGGGCGCAACATAGACTTCACAGCCAATGATGGGCTTAATACCAAGCTTTTTGGCTTCCCGGTAAAAATCCATAATGCCGTACAAGACTCCATGATCGGTAATGGCAATAGTCGGCATTTCCAGTTCTACCGCCCGTTTAACAAGATCCTTGATCCGGCAGGCGCCATCGAGAAGACTATATTCTGAATGGTTGTGTAAATGTATGAACCCCTTTGACATAGCTTGCTCCCCTAAACAAAATCCAAGATTTAACCAATATTATAGATTAAAAACAGAAATTTTGCCCGTGATCCAGCCAGGCAAAGTGATTACTTAGCGGAACATCTAGTTCTTCTATTGCTGCGCCTGTTTTTGCTGCAGCTTCTTGCGCATTATCCCGCCAACTCTTCCGCAGTCCGCGTTGGTAAGCGATTCCCAGCCATCCTGTTGGATTTTATCCCATAAACCCAGCTCCCGGGCTATCTCAATTTTTAGCAAATCCCTCTCGGTTACTATCTTCTTAACTTTTTGGCCTTTTTTCTTCATTGTTTTGCCTCCTGTAATATTCTTTGACAAAGTTTATAATGCCCGATTGATTTATTTTTTCCCCATCATTTTTTATCAAGATATTCCCTAAAATTTTATATAGGAAAAGCAGGATTTGCTGGTAATTTATAGAAATTAATTGACACTAAGCAAGATAAGGAGGCCTACCATGATTAACACCTTTCTCAATAAGGAAGACCGGCATCACCTGGACCTGTCCGTGTTTATTAATTACAGCCCCGATGAGTTACTTTTCTACTACTATGATTCCCGTATAAATATTGCGTTGGAAACCTACCTGCAGTTAAAAGAATGGTTAAGCAACAATCTCGGCAACCCAGATAATCTTGCCAAATGGCTGGACTTCATTGACAACGAAATCGGAGCCAGCCAGGACCTGGAAAACCTACACATGAGCGAATACCTGAATTCAATCGGTCCCTATTACTACTGCCCTACTAATACTCAATTCCATTTCCTCAGGTTTTGTTCACCTGAACAAGAGATCGTTACCTCATTAGATCTGGCCCATATGTACGGATACCACAAACTGCCGGTAATGGACCGGGCTTTACACAAATATGCACAATCCCGGAAAACCACCAAAAAAACGATTCGCAGCAAAGACGAACTGATCAGAGACATTGCCATGTGCAATGCCAGCCTCAGAAAGATCGCCGTTTTGGACGAACATATACGTTACATTAACGAATTTATTAAGCAGCGCCAGTCCATTTGTGATAATTCGGAGCTTACGCCACCCGAACCATATCCTACACCCGAAAAACCAATAAAACGGGCTGAAATTCCCTCCAGGTTCAATTTTCTCGATTCCATTGGTATGGCTAAATATAGGGCCCCCAAGCCAGGTCAACATACTGACTATAATCATTTGATGAAGATTTACTTTATTAAGTCGCGGGAATATGAGAAGGCCTGTGAAAGGTTTAAGAAAGCCCTCAAAGAGTGGGAGGAATTACGAGTCTCGTTTCTGCAGAAATGCCGGTTTGAGATACAGGAGGCGGCTTCCACCCTTAAGGATGTCCTGGAACTTCAGTCAACCTATAAAGATATAATCCGTAAGAGTTTCATTCACAACAACTACCAGAATGTGGACACCCTGAATAAGTTCCAGTGTTACCTGGAAACCGGCAGGGCTGACGATTTACAAGGCTGCATGAACATTTATGAGGTGGAGAGCCACTGGGTAGATATTAAAGCTGGCCAAGAGAGAATTGAAAATACCATATACCATCTGCAGCCGGACAACGAAGCTTTCCACTACGCCAACCAGGAAGTAAAAAGACTGATAGCTAGCGCTATGGAATAAAACTGCAGGTCAACCGGCTGCCAGTGGTGATTCATCCGGCTTAGCCGGTTGACCTGATCCCAGGAAGAAACGATATAAGAACATTCCCGCTCCGAATCCGCCCACATGAGCCCAAAAAGCAATCGACTGCTCTGCCCCTGTTGAAAGAAATCCGGTCGCTCCACCGTAAAGCTGGGTCAAAGCCCAAAAACCAAGAAAAACCCACGCTGGTATACTGACCAAAAAGATAGGAGGAATATAGGTAAATACCGAAGATTTCTTAAACATCAAAAAGTAGGCACCCATAATCCCGGCGACTGCCCCGGATGCTCCTACCACTGGAATCTCCGAGTTCATATTGAGCAGGTAATGAGTAATACTGGCCATTAATCCACAGAGCAGATAAAACATTATAAAACGGGCCTTCCCCATCTTATCGTC
>JAXDBN010000082.1:0-3112 GCA_034678805.1 Syntrophomonadaceae bacterium | reverse complement strand
TTTTTAAGCCGCCGGCTGCCGCCATCTGGCTATGGCGGTAATCACTAAGCCCAACGCGACGGATGCAATTATCAGGCTTATAAAGAAACCAATCATCGGTATTTTAGCAGCCACTGCCAGTATCAGTAAGGTAATGATAAATGCAGCAATAACATTCCCTTTGCTATCCCAATTGTTTCGTTCGGCTAAAAGGCGTACTATATAGTCCGAAACCAGAACCTTAGCTAAACAGAGGATCAGAATGTACAGGAATAATAATATTAACGCCAGGGGAATCCCAACTACTGTGATTAACAACACAAATACGGCCAGGGGTGTTACTAACAAAGTGAGGAAACCCCAACCCAGCTTGGGCAGGAAAGGTCCGTAGTTAGGCTGGCCTGCCCGGGGCAATAAACGCGGGAAAATCAGATAGTATACACCCCAGATAATAAAGCCTGCAATTACCGATATAATAACCGCGGTCCAGGCAATGCCATGGGCGACCGCTCTGGGTACCGGAACATTTGGCTGTGGTCTTGCCAGAGCGGGCAGCTGGGTTATGGAGCCAACTTTAGCTGACGCATCAATCTGGGCAGTATTAGCGGAACGATAAGTTATAGTCCCGTTTATAGCCGCTGAAGGTCCGATATTTAAATTCTGTACGTCCCATATTTGTACGTTGCCGTTGATTGGCCCCTGCAAGAGGATTTGATTGCCGCTGCCTAACGCCTGACCTTTTATGGTACCGTGCATGTTAATGGTGTTGCCGAAAAGCATAACATCCCTGTAAACATTGGAAGGTTCCCGCAGAAAAACGGTATTACCGGCGGCAGTAATACTCCCGCCGACTATATTCCCGATATCGATAGTATTGCCAGCCACTCGTATATCACCGCTAACCGGCCCATTTACACTTATGGTATTGCCAGCAGCAATGACATCACCATTAACATTCCCATTAATAGTTATCGATGATCCGGCCGCAAAAACATCTCCTTCAACATTGGCGTTAACGGTAAGATTATTTCCGGAGACAAACAAAGGACCGGTTAAATTGCCTGCCGGTACACTGACCATATCACCACTTCTGGTTTCTACCGCGGTTGCTGCCAAAGTCCAACCCAAAATGAGAATAGATGCAATCAACAAGATCATCCATCTGTTCTTTATTACACGCATCACACCATCCCCTTTACCTTAGTTTGTTTCCGAGGGAAATCCAAAATCTTGCCCTCACCTCCTGATCATGCCAATAGGAGCAATCAAAGAACTGATACCCTATTCAGCATGGTTATTTACAGTGATGGTTGTTGTAATAAGTAATCTAAAACTAGTTTATATAATCATAATATCACATAGTCATCCAATAAATACTAATTCGGTCGAACCACATCAGCACAAGAACACCCGACATAATTTTTCCCGGCCAGGGCAATATTATAAATGAAAATGATATTGGAGGTTATCGAATAATGGACAAGAGAGTTATAGGTTACTTCGAAGACAACGGGCAGGCCGAACAAGCCCTCCGGGAACTGAAGGGCAAGGGATTCCATGAGATATCCATATTAGGCAATGAAAAAGGCGATCAGTCTGGTGGTCGTGACACCAGTCGGTCATCGTCTATATTATCCAGCGGTACGATGACCGGTGGAGCTTTGGGTGGGTTGGCCGGTTTGGCTATGGGCGCCGGAGCCCTGACAATTCCGGGAATAGGTCCAATACTGGCCTTGGGGCCTTTGGCCATGACGCTGGGAGGAGCCATAACCGGTGGTATTGCCGGAGCATTGGTCGATTACGGTATCCCCAGAGATCAAAGCGAATTTTATGAGTCTAAAATTAAAGAGGGCAATACCGTAATGGTATTGAAAGCTGATGAACACCAAATCGATGAGGTGGCCAGGGTAATGAGGAATTTCGGCGCCAAGGATGTACGGGTTCATTAGAATTGCATAACCACCGGGAATCGAAAAAGCACTTTTTCGTTCAAAGCTAAAAAGGGCACCTGCGCCTTAATGGAGCAGGTGCTGAGCTTTTCCGGGATTGATTACTCAATGTCACCTAGTTGATAATGCAATCCGTTCGGTTAATCATTATACTATTAGGTAGAAACAGGTAAAACTGTACTGAAATATACCGGTATCTGATTTTTGTTTGTGAGGGAGGCCGTTATGCGCAATATGAAAGCGGTCGCAACCACCTTACTGCTGGCAGCGGTTCTGGGATCGGTCGTCTCATGGAACTTCCGATCCAGCTTTAGCGGCGGGCTTTTCTTTGCCGCTTGCGAAGCTGCACTAGTTGGCGCCCTGGCCGATTGGTTTGCAGTGGTGGCTCTCTTCCGTCACCCCCTGGGACTAAAATTCATCCCCCATACCGCCATCATACCTAATAACCGGGATAGAATCATTGAAGCTATTGTTAAGATCGTTGAAACTGACTGGCTTAGCCTGGAATTCATTTCGGCCAAAATACAAGCATACCCCCTAGTCGATGGCATCACCGCGGCCTTGCAGACAGATCAGGCTCGCCGTGGTCTGGAAGAAGCTGCCCAGTCTATCAGCACTAATATTATCCAAAACCTGGACCCGGAGAAAGTGTCAGAGTTTGCGCATCTGGTTCTGGCCGATAACCTGGATGAGATTAAAATATCCCCCAGATTGGTTATAAGCGTGGAACACAGTATAAAACAGTTATATAGCGAGGATGTAATCGGCCTGGTGCTGGATTGGGCGATTGCATCAACCAAAGGGGAGGAATTTGAACGGAGCATCCGCCGTATTTTGAGCAGGGCTGCATCGGATTATTCCAACCAGGGTAATTTTCTGCGCAGACTTGGAAAAGGTCTGGGTGAAAGCCTGGATATAGTTAATTACGACGAGGCGGCTGATATTTTAGCCAGACGGATCAACCATTTTCTGGTGGAGATGAAATCGCCGGAAAATCATTTTCATACTAAAATCAAGCATGAGATCGAGAACCTGCAGCTGATTGATCCCATATCGGCATCGGCTATCTTTAGCGACGCATTGCGCAAGTTTATCGGTACTGAACCCGGATTGAATGCCACCACCGAGTTGTTGGCGGCGGTTAAGGATCAATTGTTGAAGGATAGTGAACGGGGTTTTCCGTT
>JAXDBN010000081.1:0-3216 GCA_034678805.1 Syntrophomonadaceae bacterium | reverse complement strand
ACCGTCCTGAAGCCCTAAATGCCCTAACCCTCGGTATGATCAATGGTTTGACGGATGCGGTCATTGCGGCTGATAAGGATCCTGAGGTTGGCGTAATGGTCATCACCGGAGTGGGCCGGGCCTGGTGCACCGGCTTGGATCTGAAAGCCCTGGGTAAAATTGAATTCAAAGGCGGAGCGGTGGGACCAGAGATCGATAATTGCGGGCGGGCCTTTATTGACGCCGTGCAGACCGCTTCTAAAGTAGTCATCGCCATGGTTAACGGCTGGGTTTTCACCGGCGGCTTTGAATTGTTGCTCTGCACAGACATAATAATTGCTTCTGAGGATGCTCAATTCGGCGATACGCACTGCAAGTTCGGGATACGGCCCAGTTGGGGGATGAGCCAGCGCCTGCCCCGTATTATAGGTATAAACCGGGCCAAATACCACACTTTCACCGCCCAGAATATAACCGCTCAGCAGGCCAAGGAGTACGGGTTGGTCAGCGTCGTGGCCCCAGCTGATCAACTGCGCAGCGAAACGGAGAAAGTCTGCCGGATGATCCAGAAGAACAGCCGGGAGGGAATTGCGGCCAACAAGGCACTCTATAACCGAGGTTGGCAGACCACCCTGCGGGAGGGTTTGGAAAATGTGGAGTACGGTCAGAGTTTTGAAATCAACGATACCAATGAGCGCCTGGCCGGGTTTATAAAATAGCCCATCAATCTATAATGGATAGAAAAGCCAGGGGCAATCCTTGGCTGACCGCCCGAAGACATTAATTAAATACAATTAAAAATCCACGTGAATCAAAAGGCTAAAATCAAGAAGGGGCTGTAAATACCAGCCCCTTTGTCTTATAAATGTCGTTGTATATCCTTAAAGTAATTAGCTTCCCAGCACGTAATTGGCAAAGATAATCCTTTGCATATCCGAGACCCCTTCAATTTGCGGGGCAATTATGGCGTCCCGGTAAATCCTTTCCATCGGCAGGTCCTTGGTTAATCCGTAAGATGCGTGAACATCCATGGCCAGCTTGGCTGCTTCCACAGCGGTATCGCTTACATACCCTTTGACCATAGCAGCTTCGGCCGCAAACTTGACGGGATCGAACGGTCTATTGAAAAGAATGTCGTTAGCCAGGGTTCCCAAACGGTAACACATCCAGCGGGCGCTGTTATACTTGGCGCCAATATGCCCTATCTTAAGTTGTATAGCCTGGAATTTGGAGATGGGCTTACCGCGGTGCAGCTTTTCCTTGGCATATCTGACTGCTTCTTCATAGGAGGCCAAAATCCCACCCAGGGCTATAGAACTGGTCCCGATTTTGCCGAATGCAATCCCCAGCAGCAGGATGTTGAATCCCTTGCCCTTCTCCCCGATCAGATTGGAAGCCGGAATACGTACATTTTTGAAATCAACATCGTAAATCGAGCTGCCATGGCCGCCGATCTTCTCCCAGGTGGTGGGCAGCGAGTATCCTTCGCAGAACTTATCCACCAGGTAGGCACTGCATCCGCCGTCGTCAGCGTCCTTACAGAATAGTACTATCGGTCCTTCATAGCCCGCTGCGGTTATAAATCTCTTGGTACCATTGATGATAATGGAATCGCCATCCCGGGTGGCGATGGTGGTTAATTGTTTGGGATCAGAGCCGGTACCTGGCTCGGTGAAGGCAAAGGATGGTTTAAGTTCACCTTTACAGGTTTTGGGCAGATAATGTGCCTTTTGCTCTTCGGTCCCGAAGATGGAGATGACGTCAGACCCCATCATGTGCACTGAATAAATGGTCCCTACTCCCGTGCAGACCCGCGATATCTGCTCCTGCACCAATACATAGTTTTCATATCCTATCGCGCTGCCGCCATATTGTTCTTCAAAAGGCAGCCCGAAGTAGCCAAGATCAGCCATACCATCCAGGATTTCGATTGGGACTTTGTCTTCCTTTTCTATTTTCTCTACTACCGGGGCAATAACAGTCGCAGCATATTCCCGGGCTGATTCTTGAATCAACTGCTGCTCTTCGCTTAAATTGAAATCCATTGCTCTTATCCTCCCTAATTTCAATTGTTTTGGATCGAAGTCATATTTACCATATCAGGCCTCCAGCCTGTTAATTGGTTTGCCTAAGAGAAAATTTACATCTTGCTTATTCCCTGTTTTCACTGGTTACCTTGTTAATCTCGGCATCGATTATATTCAGGGAATGCTGGAATATACCAGCTATATCGGGAGCCACCATGCCTTTAAGATATTGGTTAAACTCCCTGGCCTCGGGAATCAATTCATTTTCGGTCAGCTCTTTACCTCTCTGGGTCAAGAATACCCTAATACCTCGCCGGTCGTTGGGGTCATCCTGTCTTTTCACCATCTCCATTTTTTCCAAACGATCTACCAGCCCCGTAATAGCCGAGCTGTCCAATTCTATGCGCGCAGCTATATCCTTAATGCTGGTGCCTTCATGGTCCCGGACGTCATACAGCACGAAACTCTGCGCCGCTGTGACTCCATATTGTGAACATCTGGCATTCCATAACCGGCTGACTTTACGGGAGATCGCATTAAGGCGGAAACACCAGAAGCTAGTAAAATCAAGCATCTTCCATACACCTCGGTTTGATAAATTAGTCTATTTATAACTTGTATTTTTATGAATAGGATCACTATCGGCCCAAACCAAAATTCATTTTTACGAGAAGAGGTGATTCACCTATTCCGAAGGATTGGGATAGAAATTTTTTTCAAACTGGCTTTTAACTCACCGCGAAATCGAGATGGACGACAGTCTCTGCTCCCAATCAGCCACGACAACTCCCTTACTTTCCTGTAAATTCAGGTTTCTTCTTCTGTCCGGTAAACACCGCTATCCCTTCCTGGTAATCATCGCTGGCAGCACAACTGACAACACTATCCCGTTCGGCTTCCAGCTGCACCTCCAGATAAGGCAGCAGGCATCTATTGAGTAATTTCTTGGACTCGGCAAAGGCTTTGGTTGCACCATTAGCCAATCTGGATGCTAATTTGGCAGTCTCTGCTTCCAACTCTTCCGGTTTTACGACCTTGTTAACCAAACCCCACTCAAGGGCTTTGGCGGCTGGAATCACTTCGTCCAGGAACACCATTTCACTGGCCCGGCCCAATCCGATTATCACCGGTACCATCTGGCTGAATCCGCAGTCCTGGCAGATCCCGACCCCGGTATAGGCTTGTTTGAATATTACCTCGGAATGGCAGA
>JAXDBN010000080.1:0-11594 GCA_034678805.1 Syntrophomonadaceae bacterium | reverse complement strand
GGCTTTTCTCGATTCAATTAATGATATAAAAAAGGAATGACCATGCACTGCCCTGTAACAATGAATAATCATTCCCGGTGAGTTGATCTGAAACTGAATTTACCCTACTATCTCGTCGATAGCTTTTTGCAGCTGGCTTTTATTTTGAGCCCCGACAATGCGTTTTACCTCTTTGCCTTCCTTAAAGAACAGTAAGGTGGGTATACCGCGAACCCCGAATTGAGCCGCCAGGGAAGAGTTCTCATCAACATTAAGTTTGCCCACATTTATCTTATCAACATTCTCATCGGCCAGCACATCCACTATTGGTCCTACCATTTTACAGGGCCCGCACCAGGGTGCCCAAAAATCTATAAGCACGGGCTTAGCAGACTTTGTTACTTCACTGTCGAAATTGTCAACGGTTATGGTCTTTACGTTAGACATAAATATTCCTCCTTGTTTACTATTTGATGAATCTGCCCATGACCTTGATTATCTCATCAAAGCCCTGGTCCTGGTCTCCTTGCTGGATTGACCTGGCGATGCACTCCTGGGCATGGGTTTCGAACACAATTACCCCAGCCTGGTGAACTGCGGACTTGATGGCTGCAATTTGATTGAGAATTTCGCCGCAGTCTGCCTCTTCAGCGATCATTCGCTGTACACCTCTGACCTGCCCTTCGATGCGCTTCAGGCGGGCAATTATTTTTTTCCTGTTTTCGCCTTGCATCTAGCCACTCCCTTAATACCCCTGGTGGGTATCTATGATTAAATTATAAAAAACACCTATGCTTTTGTCAATCATCAAATATCCCTGCCGCGATCGGCTTGGGTAATAAACAAGGAGCAGTTACCTTAAACCGCTCCCTTGGTTGGGCCCATTAATAATTTATCTCCATACCGCCAGAAATATTCCCATTCCGATCCCCATTGCAATCACGAACCATATCAGCGTCCGCAGCATTTCATGTTTTACCTGTTTGGTAAGCTCCTCCACCCGTATTTCCCCTTTCAAAATCTATTATATGTTTGTGTATGCTAATATCAGGCTATTAGAATTATACTGCACGGATGTAAACTTGTCCTGCTTAACCTGTGTTTTTGGCAGGTGGTATAATTACCCCGATCCCTCCATACTCTGGATGCGAGGTTTCAGTTCCCCCTCCTCAACTTCAATCAAGGCGTAACTTCCTGGTCCAGCCAGGCGCGGTCTTACCGGGCTGCCCGGATTTATCATCCATAGGCCACCGGCCTTTTCGCAGAAGGGAGTGTGGGTATGGCCGAATACTACTGCATCCACCCCCAACTCCTGAGCATAATAATATAAGCGATTAAGAGAGCTTTTAACCCCGTATTGATGACCATGCACCACCAGGAATTTATGGTTCAACAGCGATACGACTTGTTCCTGCTGGCTGCGATGGGTGACATCGCTGTTACCTGACACAATTGCAGCATCTATATGAAGTTTCCTGGCAATAGTCTGACCATCCTTGAAAAAATCACCCGCAAATAACAGATAATCGGGCTTGACCTGCGTCAACCGGGCAATGATGCTATCGGTTTTTCCATGGGTATCAGCTACTGCCGCAATTATCAAGCTTCTCCCTCCGCACCTAAAAGCCGGCGCACCAGTGGTTTAGCCTGCTGTAAGGCTCTGCCCCTATGGCTGATGATATTCTTCTCTGCCTCACCTAGTTCGGCGAAGGTTTGATCATAACCTTCAGGTACAAACAGGGGATCATAGCCGAAACCATGCAATCCCCTGGGCATATCGATTATGGTGCCCTCACAGATCCCTTCCACCGTTTCCACCTGGCCGCCGGGAGAGGCAACGGCGATCACACAGATAAAACGGGCGGTCCGCCCCTCTGGAGGTACAGCAGCCATCATTTCCTGAAGCTTTAGGTTATTGGCCTTATCGTCACAAGCAGGCCCGGCAAAGCGAGCTGAGTATATTCCGGGCTGTCCGTTGAGAGCATCGACCACCAACCCCGAGTCATCGGCCAAAGTAGTAAGCCCGCTGGCCGCAGCAGCAACCACGGCTTTCTTAATAGCATTTTCGGCAAATGTTTCCCCATCCTCACTTACCTCAGGCATAGCCGGGATATCGTCCAGGGTGATTAAATCGACATCCAGGCCGGATAAAATCTCCCGCAGTTCCAATTTCTTTTTTTGGTTTCTAGTCGCTATCAGTAAATTCCGACCCACCGCCAAGACCCTTTCCAATTATATTCGCCTGCAGAGCGAATATTTCCTGAATCCCCTTTGCCGCCAGGGCCAACATCTCATCCAGTTTAGCTTTACTGTAAGGCGTACCCTCAGCCGTTCCCTGTACCTCAACAAAATGGCCTTTCCCGGTCATTACAATATTCATATCCACTTCCGCCCGGGAATCTTCGATATACTCCAGGTCCAGTACGGTTTCTCCATCCACGATCCCCACACTGGTGGCAGCCACGTAGTCCAAAAGGGGCAGCCTATCAATCAGTCCTTCAGTGTGCATTTTCATCAAAGCCAAACATAGAGCGATAAAGGCACCGCTAATTGAAGCGGTACGGGTTCCCCCGTCCGCCTGCAGGACATCACAGTCTATCCATACGGTCCGTTCGCCTAAAGCCTTTAAATCAACTACTGCCCGCAGCGACCTGCCTATAAGGCGCTGAATTTCCGATGTCCGTCCGGTTATCTTACCTTTGGCTGCTTCCCTGGGGGTTCGGGTTTCTGTGGAGGCGGGCAAGAGAGAGTACTCAGCGGTTACCCATCCCGAACCGCTTCCCTTCAAAAACGGCGGTACCTTTGATTCTATCATAGCTGAACACAGCACCATGGTATCACCTGTTTGTACCAATACTGATCCATCCGGATTCTTGGTGAAACCGGGAGTAAATCGTACCGGGCGCATCTCGTCATTCTGCCTGTTGTCGGGTCTGGTCATAATAGCCTCCTTAATGTTTTTATCTGGCGTATATATCATTTCCCCGTGCGTCTAAGGCTACTATACAGGGAAACTCTTTAACTTCTAACCTGAATATTGCTTCCGGTCCCAGCTCCGGGTAAGCAACCACTGTGGCTGATAGTATTCGCTGGGCTAGATAAGCACCGGCTCCCCCTACGGCAGCCAGGTATACGGCTCCATACTGCTGTATCGCTGCTTTGACGGCTTGATCCCTGGAGCCTTTGCCGATCATAACCCTGAGGCCTCGGGCAATCAGCAATGGCGCATAAGCATCCATGCGGCCCGAAGTGGTAGGCCCGGCCGATCCGATCACCCGCCCCGGCGGGGCCGGAGTAGGCCCGGTATAGTAAATAATCTGGCCCTCCGGATCAAAAGGCAGGGGTTGTCCCTGCCGGATGGCTTCCGCCATCCGTTTATGAGCGGCATCCCGGCCAGTATATATAATGCCGTTGACCAAAACCTGTTCACCGATATTGAGTTGCATTATTTGTTCCCGGGTTACCGGGGCCTGTATAGTTTTCATAGGGTTAAACACTCCTGTATTAAAAACATCTTTACCTAAAAGCAGGTTTATTATATGATGCTCTTTCCGATATTTTCGCCTAATCCTTATAAGTCTATGGCAATATGCCGGGTGGAATGGCACCCCAGGTTGACAGCAACCGGCAGGCTGGCGATATGGGTTGGATAGGTTTCGATATTGACGGCCAGGGCAGTGGTATTCCCGCCCAAACCTTGGACCCCGATCCCCAGCGCATTTATTTTCTGCAGCATTTCATCCTCCAATGCCGCTATCTCCGGGCGCGGATTGGGTACCCCGACTGCACGCAGCAATGCCTGCTTGGCAAGCGCAGCCGCTTTCTCCATATTACCGCCCACGCCGACGCCTACAATAATCGGGGGACAGGGATTACCGCCGGCTTCCCGGACCGCTTTGAGAATGAATTCCTTAACTCCCTCCACACCGGCTGAGGGTTTTAACATGGCCAGTTGTCCCATGTTTTCACTGCCGGCACCTTTGGCCATCAAGGTTATCCTCAGCCTTTCACCGGGAACCAAATTAAGATGAAGGATGGCCGGAGTATTATCTCCGGTGTTGATCCGGTCAAAAGGATCTTTCACGACCGATTTGCGCAGGTAACCCCGCACATAACCATCGCGAACGCCTTCGTTTATGCTGTCTTCCAGCGTCCCGCCGATAATGTGCACTTCTTGTCCCATATCAATATAGGCTATGACCATGCCAGTATCCTGGCATAACGGCATGTTTTCCCGGGCAGCTATCCCGGCATTGTCCAAAATTATCTGCAGACAGGCGGCCGCAACCGGATTGGTCTCTTTTAAAAGGGCCTGCTCCAGGGCAGCCAGTATATCATCAGGCAGGGTAGTGTTTGCCTTGATTAGTGCGTCGGCAACTGCTTTCTGGATTACCTCAACATCTATGCTGCGCAAGCTGCTCCTCCTTAGTATCATTCTCATCATCCAGGCTGATCCTGGTCACTTTCTCCATGACCTCCCCGACCAACATCCGGCCCAATTTATAGAAATATTCGGGGTTGCCGCTGACAAAATAGCTGCGTCTGTACGCGGCTCCGTTATCGGCCAGCAGTGATTTCATTTCTAACAACCCAATCAATTCGGCCACTGTCTCTTCGGCAGGATCTACCAGGGTTACCCCCGGTCCAACGTAGTCGCTTATGACCGGTGCTAAAAAGGGGTAATGAGTACAACCCATTACCAGGGTATCAATGCCTTCGCCCAGTAACGGCTGGACATATTCCCGTACCGCTTGCCGCGTCGCCGGCCCGGTCAGCAATCCGCTTTCCACCAGGGGAACAAATTGCCCGCAAGCCGCGGAGCTGACCGAACAGCTTGCATCTATCGCCTTGATGGCTTTGGTATACGATCCGCTGTTAACACTGGCCTGGGTAGCAATAACACCAACTCTGCCATTCCTGGTGGCTTTGACGGCTGCTCTGCCGCCCGCCTTAACTACTCCCAGCAGCGGAACCGGGCAAGTGCTTTCCATTTCGGGCAATGTAACCGAAGAATGAGTCCCGCAAGCTACTACAATAGCCTTTACGTCTTTACCGAGTAAAAAAGTTATAATATCATCGGCATATCTGAATAACTGTTCCCGGGTCTTGGTCCCGTAAGGGACATGGGCAGTATCACCATAGTAAATGAAACTTTCCCCCGGCAGTTTCTCGACCAGAGTCCTGACTACCGTCAGTCCACCTACCCCGGAATCAAATACACCGATGGGTTGGTTTTTCAAATCTAACACCCCATTCAATAATTCCGATTGCCCGTGCTTTTTTAACCGCACCAGGCAACCCCTTAAATACTCTATCACTTTTATACTTCATATTCCAGTTAAGTTGATTCCCGGTAACCCAAAAGACAAGGAGAAGACTGGGGAACAACCATGCTTCTCCTTACATACAATATATTCAAACTGCTGCCCTGGCAATACAGTTATCTTGTATAGTCTGCGTAAACCGGTTCGGTTATATCTACCGTTTTGCCCAGTACATTTACCCTTTGCCCTTCAATCAGAAAGCTGACTTCTTTAACGCTGGGAAACTGTCCCATAGTATTGGCGATGGCCTGCACCATCATCTCGCCTTGTTGGGCGCTGCTTACTTCATTGACCTCACTGCTGAGGTCTAATATACAGAGACCATCAGGCTTGATGTTGATATCAAGCAGTTCGGTACCAGCCGGGACCACCGCTTGCAGTTCGTTACTGGATGGCCCTTTGATCAGTTCCTGCATGGTTTGCCGGGCAATGCCTTCGACTTTAGGTATACTGCGTTCCTCAGCCTCTAATTGTTTGGTTTGGGAATTAACAAAATACAGCTTTACCGTAATCTCCTCACCTGCAGCCGGAATATCGATGTTGGGCGCAGCCGAGCTCGGACTGGCGGCGTCTTTTTCACCCGGCGCTATCTTGAACATGTCCTTCCAGGAATCAAGCTTATTGCTATCAACACTCGAACACCCGCCGCTAACCAAACAAACCGCCAAGATGATCATCGTTACCGTTACTAGTATTTTTCTGGTCATATATTCTATCCCCCCCTTTTATTACTAGTATTATTACGAGCCAGGCTTCCGATTTATGACAAAAATAATGAGGCTTGGCATTACATGGGCAATCTGATAATCTATCATGCAAAGGAGTGGTCATCATGCGTTATGAAGGAGCTGTATATCGCCCCCCCAGTGAGGCCGGGAGTCTGCTTATCCAGGCTACTATCGGCTGCCCCCATAATAAATGCACCTTCTGTTCCATGTACAAAAATACCCGCTTCCGGATCAGGCCGGTGGCAGATATAAAAGAGGATCTCATAGCAGCTCGCGATTATTACGGACCTTATATAGAATCGATATTTTTCCCGGATGGCAATACCATCATCATGAAAACCGATCAGCTGGCAGAAATATTCAACTACTGTCATGAAATATTTCCCGAACTGCAAAGGATAACTGTTTACGGTTCGGCCCGGTTTGTAAACAAAAAAAGCAGCGAGGATTTGGCTCGTTTGCATGCAGCCGGTTTAAGCCGGATTCATATGGGGATGGAAAGCGGCGATGATATCACCTTACAGAAAATATGCAAGGGTACCACCGCCGAGGAGATAATTGCTGCCGGCCTGAAGCTTAAACAGGCCGGGATTGAAGTCAGCGAATATTATTTGGTAGGAATAGCCGGCAAGGCCAGGTGGAAGGAGCATGCTGAAAACAGCGCCCGGGTTTTGAGCGCTATCAGCCCTAATTTCATTAGGCTGCGCACATTTGCCCCCGAACCGGATACACCTATATTAGAGGAGATCAAATCGGGAGCTTTTCAATATTTGACCCCACACGAAGCCCTCAGGGAGATCCGGGTCCTGATCGAAAACCTGCACTGCGATAATTCTTGGGTAGTCAGTGATCATATAACTAATTACTGGAATGTAAACGGATTGATCCCCCGGGATCGTGACCAAATGCTGACCGAAATCGACCGGGCCCTGCAGATCGACGAGTCCCGCTTCCGAAAACCAGATTTGCACCATCGTTAAATTGCCCTTACGTTACAGGGGGACGTTCTTTTTGTAACGAACATAATGTTACAACAGAACGTCCCCGTTTATCTTTATATCGTATTTCGCTGATTTAGGTGCGCAAAAAACCTACATTTCTTTAAACAGGTTAACCATTTCAATCGCGGTACTGGCGGCATCGGAGCCTTTGTTGCCGGCCTTGGTCCCAGCTCTTTCAATGGCCTGTTCAATCGTATCGGCCGTGATTACCCCATAAACAATCGGAATTCCGGTATTTAGACCCACCTGCGCTATGCCTTTGGTTACCTCGGCAGCCACATACTCAAAGTGCGGAGTAGCCCCCCTGATGACTGCTCCCAGGCAAATGACTGCATCATAACCCCGGGCAGCCATCTTTTGAGCCGCCAGGGGCATTTCAAAAGCGCCTGGCACCCAGGCAATATCTATGTTATCCCGTTCCACACCATGCCGGATCAAAGTATCAATACTTCCCGACAGCAGTTTGTTGGTGATAAATTCGTTGAACCTGGCTACTACGATACCGAACCGCTGGTTGTCTCCGATTAGTTTTCCTTCAAATACATTGGCCATAATGGTCATCCCTCCTAAATTATATGTTTTTACTTAGCGGTTATTTAATGTTGGCAAATATGTGACCCATCTTATCTTTTTTGGTTTGCATATAGTTACGGTTTTCATTCCTGACCGGCATTTCAATAGGTATACGTTCCACAACCTCCAGGCCATATCCTTCCAGACCATGGATCTTCTTAGGATTGTTGGTCATCATGCGCATTTTCCTGACCCCCAGGTCATACAGGATTTGCGCGCCGATGCCATAATCACGGAGGTCTTCAGGGAAACCCAGATCAAGATTGGCCTGAACCGTATCCCGTCCGTTATCCTGGAGCCTGTAGGCCTTGATCTTGTTAACCAGACCTATACCCCGCCCTTCCTGGCGCATATAAAGGAAGACTCCTTTACCAGCCTTTTCTATCATTTTTAAAGCTGCCTGCAGCTGTTCTCCGCAGTCGCAGCGATAGGAGCCGAATACATCACCAGTCAAGCACTCAGAATGCACCCGCACCAAAATCGGTTCCTCTTCGGTCCATTCGCCTTTAACCAGGGCGATGTGATCCTTGCCGTCCAAAATCGACTCATAGGCCACCGCCTTAAACTCACCATACTCGGTGGGAAGTTTGGTATCCACGACTCTATTGACCAGCTTTTCTTTGCGGCGGCGGTATTGAATCAGATCAGCAATGGTTACTATTTTCAGGTCATGGCGGCGGGCAAACTCCATTAACTGCGGTACCCGGGCCATGGTTCCATCATCATTCATTATCTCGCAAATAACGGTAGCTGGATAGAGCCCCGCCAGCCGGGCCAGGTCGATAGATCCCTCGGTATGCCCGGTCCTCCGCAAGACCCCGCCTTCGCGGTAGCGCAAAGGAAAGATATGTCCCGGTTTGCGGAATTGCAGCGGCTTACTCTCCGGGTCAATCAAGGCTTGAACCGTAGCCGCTCTTTCATAAGCGGAAATCCCGGTGCTGGTCGATATATGATCAACTGAAACAGTGAACGCGGTCTCATGGTTGTCGGTATTTTCCACCACCATGGGCTGGATCTCCAATTCATCCAGGCGCTCACCCCGCATCGGCATGCAAACCAGACCCCGGGCCTGGCTGGCCATGAAATTGATGACATCGGGATTGCACTTCTCTGCCGCTATTATCACATCTCCTTCGTTCTCGCGGTCTTCGTCGTCGACCATAATCAGCATTTTGCCTTCTTTGAAGTCCTTAATGGCTTCCTCGATAGTATTAAACATCTTTTCCTCCCCTTTATAAAAAGCCGTGCTCGGCTAGAAAATCTGAACTTAGCTTGGAACTGTTTTGCCCGCCCTTCCATTTAAGCAGCCTTTCCACATAACGGCCTATAATATCTGCTTCCAGGTTGACGGTAGCCCCAGGTTTCTTAAATCCCAGCGTGGTTAAAGCAGCAGTATGCGGGATAATGGAGACCGTAAAGCTATCCGGGTACACATCTACCACGGTCAGGCTAATACCGTCTATCGCGATCGAGCCCTTGGCTACAATATATTTTAGGATCTCTTCCGGAGCCCTGAACCTCAAGACCCGAGCGATATCAACCACCTGTTCCTCGACTATGGTTCCCACTCCGTCTACGTGCCCCTGGACCAGGTGCCCGCCCATACGATCACCCAATCGAGCTGCTCTTTCCAGATTCACCCGGTGACCATTCCCCAATTCCCGGAGGTTGGTCTTGGCCAGAGTTTCGGCCATGATATCAGCACTGAAATAATCGCGGCCAAAGCTGGTTACTGTCAAGCAAACCCCGTTTATAGCAATACTATCACCCAGTTTGACATCCTCCAACACCTTATGGGCATTGATACTGATCTGGCTGGAATTGCTGCCCTGTTTCAGGGCCAGCACGGTCCCAAGTTCTTCAACAATCCCTGTAAACAATTGCCTCACCACTCCTTGAAATATCCAGTAATCATAATATCCCGGTCAAACCTTTGCAGCTCGATGGATTTGAGTTCTACCGCATCCCCCATCAGGGCTCGTCCCTGTCCTCCCACCGGTGATGGCGCGCCCCGGCCACCTATCAGTTTGGGAGCTACGAACCAGTAGCATTTATCCAGCAGATCGTGTTCGAGCAGATAGGCGTTTATCTCGCCGCCGCCTTCTACCAGCACACTGCACAACTCCATGTCCCCTACTATCTCCAAAACGGTCTCCAACGGTACCAGGTCAGGATCGCAATCCAGGCTTATTACCTCTAAGCCCTGTTTCTCCAGCTTAAGCTGCACTTTGGGATCAGACCTGTTGGAACAGAATAAAATTGTTCTCTGCCGTTCAGCCGTCCGGGCGATGTTGCTGTTTAAAGGCAGCTGCAAGGCACCGTCAATAATAATCCGAACCGGGTGTTTTACATCTCCGGTGTCCAAGCGGGTATTCAGCATGGGGTCGTCCTTCAAAATTGTGCCGATCCCAGCCATAATAGCATCATGGGTATTGCGCAGCTGGTGGACGAATTGACGGGAACTCTCCCCGGTTACCCAGCGGGAATCGCCGCCGCTGGCAGCTATTTTACCATCCAGGGTCATGGCCGTCTTGAGTGCTACATAAGGCAGCCTGGTTTGGATATATTTGAAAAACACCTGGTTAAGGCGGCGCGCTTCAGACTCCAACACACCTACTTCGGCCTTGACTCCCGCCGCGCTGAGCTTTCTCAGCCCGTCCCCCGCCACCCTGGGATTGGGATCCAGGGTCGCAATCACGACCTTACTTATCCCGGCATGGATTACCGCATCCGCACAAGGCGGGGTACGGCCAAAATGGCTGCATGGTTCAAGGGTAACAAATAATGTGGCACCAGCCGCTTGTTCCCCGGCCTGGTTAAGGGCATGGATTTCCGCATGGGGAGTACCGGCCTGGCGGTGATATCCTTCCCCAACTACCTGCTCGTCCTTCACTATAACTGCCCCCACCATAGGATTGGGATTGGTCCTGCCCCGGGCTAGTGCTGCCAGATCCAGTGCTCTTCGCATGTATTGTTCATTATTATTAATCGTAAGCTTCACCTTTTTCCGTTTTGCTTATAGCAGACATAAAAGCAAAAAACCCTGATGTTTCATCAGGGTCGTAATTGCAGAAAAACGAGCACTCACAACGGACATGGTCGAATCAAACCGCCCGCTATCAGCCCTTCTTCTCCCATCCAGACTGTAACTGTCGGCCCCGGAATTTCACCGAATCCTGCCCAAAGGCTCGCGGGCTATACCGCCGATAGGGAATTTCACCCAACCCCGAAGAAAGGTACCTGTTTCTTAAATTGTGATTAATAATATAGCACCAACCGTAACAAGCGTCAACTTTGATGCTAGTTCGACTGCCCCTTTAAGGTTTCGTCAATAATCTGTTTGACCTCGTTGGTCATGATCCCACCCGCGAATTTGGGGCTTCCATTGATAATGGTGATCGGATAAGGATAGCCCATCTGCAGTACCTGATTCATCATCGGGTAGTCTGCCAGCCCCTCTTTGTCAACGTCCACGTACTTGACCTGGACTTTGTCCCCATATGCCTTCTTGAGTTCTTCTGACATCTGGGCAATTGCTTCGCTATAGTCTGTAGTTGCACCACAACTAGCTGCAGAAGAGCAGTCACTGGTACAGCTTCAACCGCCGCTCATAACCTGGGTGCCCTGCAGCACCTCAATCAATATAGTATTATCTGCCATGTTAGTGTCCTCCTAGTGTTGATGAATATACAATGCAATTCCTCTATGCATCATACCAATGCCGTATCCTTAATACAACGTTATTAGCTATACTGGTCCGAATTATAGCTTTGAGTTATTCAGACTATTTGAATATTTTTGCCTAGGGGTTATGCCTTTTGTGGCTCGGGGTAATCCTTGCCCTGGGTATCAACGCTGACCTTCTTCATACGCTGGTCTTCACGCGGCCGGTCCTGCCGGTCCCGCGAAACATTGGCGATTTTATCCACCACTTCGAGCCCGGTGATCACCTTGCCGAAGGCAGCATACTGGCCGTCCAAATGAGGTGA
>JAXDBN010000079.1:0-6335 GCA_034678805.1 Syntrophomonadaceae bacterium | reverse complement strand
AGACGGTAGTAGTGGTCGGGTACGGCTGGTGCGGCAAAGGCGTCTCGCTAAGGGCCAAGGGACTGGGAGCCAAAGTAATTGTGACTGAAATCGATCCGATCAAAGCCAATGAAGCCATCATGGACGGGTTCCATGTTATGCCCATGAGCCAGGCGGCGGCGCGGGGAGACATCTTCATTACCGTAACCGGCAATATCAACGTGATCCGCCGTGAACACATGCAGGTGATGCCCGATGGGGCCATCCTGGCCAATGCCGGACATTTCGATGTGGAGATATCCAAACCCGACCTGAATGAACTGGCCGTATCCAGCCGGGTGCTGAAAAACAATATAGAAGAATTCGTCCAGGCCGATGGCCGCCGTCTCTATCTGCTGGCCGAAGGAAGGTTGGTCAACCTGGCCGCCGGCGATGGCCACCCGGCCGAGGTCATGGACCTCAGTTTCTCCCTGCAGGCCCTGTCTTTGCTTTATGTAATCGAAAATCGCGCCAAGCTTGGTTGTCACGTATATAACGTTCCCGAAACCATAGACAAACAGGTGGCCTGGCTCAAATTGGCTGCCGATGGAGTGGAGATAGACCGATTGACGACTGAACAAATCGAATACCTGGCCAATTGGGACACCAACTGATTACATCGGGCTCTAATGCCCTTTTAGGGGAATAATTAATCCGCCTCTTTCACATCATAATCTTAAGTATGAGGAAAGGCGGATTTATTTATGGAAACATTGAGCCGGCGCTATATATGGATATTCTTTGGAGTGCTGCTAGCGGTCATGATAGGGGCATACTTGTTAAATACGCTCTATGCTCCCATACTTAAGAAGCCGATACCCGGACCGGAGGAACAGGTATCTTCGTACAGCGTGGTCAAGGATACCTTCGGGGTCACCATCCTGGAGACCGGCCTGCCGGTTCATGTAGATGACCAGTATATAGATGAGAATAACGTTCAATATATAGTGATCAAGGTTGATGGGCAAAATGCGGTGGCCGATATTGTAACCCGAACCGATGGTGATAAGTTCCCGGCCAATAACAACGCCGCAGTCACTCCCAGTCCGGCCTTGTTCAACCCGGTCCTGCCGGTTCAAGCGGTTACTGCGCCCCGGCATGCGGTGGTCTACCACACCCACACCGATGAATCATACCGTCCTACCTCCGGAAAGACATCCCAACCGGGCGCCGGGGACATATATACGGTGGGGGCCGCCTTGGCCGATTCTCTGCGCAAATCAGGCATTAGTGTCACCCATAGCGTCAACGCTCACGATCCGCACGACCGCAATGCCTACCACCGCTCCCGCCGGACCGCAGCCCAGTTGCTGAAAGAACAGCCTGACGCCGCCTTCGACATTCATCGCGACTCCGCCCCGGCCTCGGCCTATTTGACTACCATTAACGGGGTGGATAGTTCACGGGTAATGATAGTGGTGGGACGCTCCAATCCCAATACGAAGACCAACCTGGCCTACGCCCGACGCATCAAGGCCCAGGCCGACCAACTGTATCCGGGTTTGATCCGCGGGATCTTCATGGGCAAGGGTGATTACAATCAGGACCTGTACCCGACCGCTATGCTATTTGAGATCGGTACCGATTCCATACCCCTGGCACTGGCCGAAAATGCGGCCCGCTGTCTGGGCGATGTAATATTGCAAGTCTTCAACCAGGGGTAATACGAAACAATCCAACCTAATAATGATATCTTTCAACCACCCCCAACCAGGGTGGTTGTTACGCTCCGGCAGGTTATCGAGGGCGCCTGGTCCGCATACAATTAGCCCAACTTTACTCGCGTTTTCCCTGTAATTGTAAAATGCTGAGATAATTTAGGTGTGGGTGTTTCTGCACAATGCGGCTCAATCGGGGTTTGATTGGATTGTGGCTACGGGAATTTGCCAAAAACCAACCGGATTATCATGAACCTTAGCAAAAGCCCAGGTTTTTAATTCTTCAATCAATCCGTAGTTGTTGGGCACCCTTGATACAAAAGGTATATGCTGCTGGCTTAGAAGTTTAAGGTTAGTAGGCGTTATCAGGACACTGTTCGCTACATAACGGGGTTTATTCTTGCTTAGCTCAGGTAATTACCTTTTCATTTTTCTTGTATTGTTCTAAAAGCTCATTATTCCAGGTTTTATCATTCATGTTCCCGTCCTCGGGGTTGCCATAGAACGGAACGCCCTCCTGGTTATGGCTGCAATCAGCGATGCCGCTCCGGCTCCATTACTTGTATATTGGGAATTAGGCTTTTTATGGCGATCCTTCACCTATGTTATTTTTCTATTGGTAGATGATCCTGAGTCGAATGAAGTTGGGGTACTTCACAGTTGTGCCCTGGAGATAGGCTTTTAAGAGCATAAGTCACACGTAGTCCTCCCGGTATATTTCCATATACCAGGTATAGTAGTATTAATCCAACCGCAACAGCTGAAACGGGCAATATGAGCCTTTGTTTCTCCGATCAAAACAATCACTACCGAAGGCCCATATTACACTAGCGCCACCCTGCAGTTACAGCCTTGAAACGCTCCTTATATTTTGGGAAGTAATAGCGGCTCATTAAAGCGATCTCAGGATAGTTCCAAAATTCTATTTCGTAAGAGCGATCGTATGTCTCCCTAACTTTCTTGACCTTTGTCAAGTTCACGATAAAGGAACGATGAACCCTTAAAAACTCTTCTCCCAAGATACTTTCAATCTCGTCAAGACTCTTCCTGACCTCCCATACCGTCCCAAGAGAATGTATGAGTGATTTATGACTGTCGACTTCCACAAAAATGATGTCATTATAATTTAGGTGTAGTATTTCGTTTTTGACCTTAATGGTGAGAATGTCTGATTCAATAAGTTTTACTTGTTCAATTCTGGCGATGATTTCCCCAAGCAAATCCTTTAAGTGAGCGATTTTTATGGGCTTGAGCACATACCCATACGGATGAACCTCAAATGACTCCACGGCATATTTCGAATATCCAGTTACAAATACGATATAGATATCGTCCTTCAGTTTGCTAATCTCTCGTGCGACATCCAGTCCGTTGGCCTTCTGGTTGCTGAGTTCAATATCTAACAAGGCAATTTGCGGACAGTTTGCTCTAGCCCACTCGATCGCTTCCAGACCAATCGAAGTTGCAAAGATTTGTGTGATTCCCGGTATTTCACTAACGATTTGTTTAATGAATTCGCGATTATATTCTTCATCCTCGAGAATAAGTGCTTTGGGCATTTCACATCAAACCTATCTCTTTAATGATTCCGGTATTCTGGGTTCATAGGCAATAAACCAGGAATTTGGGCTAATTCCTGTTCCGGCAATTAATACAAGTGCTGCTGCAAGAGTGTTCATAACAAACCTCTTCATTATCATTGTTTTCACCTCCTCTCAAGACGTATTTGTCAATTAACTCAAACAGGCGATAACCCCAAGGTGTAATTAAAAAGACAGCAAATATACATCCCAGGATCATAGCCAAAGCAAACGTATTTAAATTCAATTGGATCAGATGGAGTACTGTATAGCTCCAAAGTAATATCATTATCGACATTTTTATTTTTTGCCCTAGACAAATACTGCGATCTCTGATGGGTTTAATCGCGGTATCGCCTGGAACCCATTTAAGACAGATAACAAACGCGCTGACAGCCGCGACGATGGCGAGATACTGCAATGAGATGCTGGTTAAAGTGATATGTGAAAGTCTGCCGAGACATACAATAATCGTTGATCCCACTAGCAAACACTTGAAATAGGTGCTCATGTGAGCACCACCCCCAAAGCAACGTAAAGCAGCATAAGTCGCCAATACAACCAAAGTGGCGCTTAGTGATTTCAGAAGCCAAGCAGAGACTAGTATAGCCAGAAGCTTAATTATTGCCCCCAATAGGATCTCCAAGCCATAAGCATAAATCTCACTGTTGTCAGTGTCAGACACCGTATTCTTGCTCAAATAGGATGCCATATGGGTAGAAACGCTGGATAAAGTCATGCGCATTTCTCTTCTCCCGGTATTATCACCATAATTGTTGTCTGCTTGTTAGATATTACCTTAATTTCCCCTCCATACCGCATTACCAGTTTTCGCACAATAAATAGTCCGTATCCCCGCCCAACTGATTCCTTGCTGGTAAAACCCGCTTCAAAGATTCTGTCTATATCTTCATCATTTATGGTGGCGCCATTATTTCGAACGCACACAATAAAATCTCGATTTTGGAATTCAAGGTCTAATTCTACCGATGGTTGCCGTTTATCCTGTAAAGCCGATTCTATGGCATTATCCAAAAGATTGCCGATTATGCTGCAGAGATCCCAGGGTTCCACCTTTATGAGTGTAAAATCGCAGGTTGAACTTAATGTAAATGCTATACCTCGGGATTTCGCCAAGTTGAACTTACTATTGACTAGGCTGTTCAGTTCAGGATGCTCGATATATACGTTGTCAAGTTTATTCCAATAATCCTCCGCAATACCATCTATGTATTGCTTAGCTTCTTGCGTGCGATTTAGATAGATCAATGATTGTAGTGCTTGGAGGTGCCGCCTGTACTCATGTTTTTCCTCGTGCAGGGTTGACATTAGATTTTCATTCTGCCGCAAATGCTCTTTCATCAGACTGGTTTTTATACTCTCCCGAGCACTACGGTATACATTTGAAATAGCAGCTATACTCAGCAGGGCTAAGGCAACAATCAGAGCTTCCCAATAGGCCAACCACGCTTTGATGACATTAATATTATCAGTGGCTTTAATAATACTAATCATTATCGTTGCTACCAGGGTCTGGGAGAGAATTATCAAAATTAGCCAAACGTCTCTTTTACGAGTCAATTATAGATTCCTTTCGTGCTCAGATCGTATAGAACCAAATCATGTCTTTGCACCAGCCACAATATCAGACCGCCGCATAATAAGGTTGGCATAAAAACCGCAATATTTAACCAAGGATGCAAGAACAATTCATTAACAGACCTTGATATCAGTTTAAGCACAAATGACATTACTATATTTTCGGTAACTCCCATTATCATCGCTCCACATAAAACCGAGATAAGGCTGTATATGACTTTGACTTTCCCTAACCAGCTAATGATAAGAGCAGTAGTGAATATTAATACTATCGTATGTACGCCTGGAATGAGTGGGAGGCGCGGCAAAATGTATGCGGCAAGGCCTATGAAGACTGATGCCATGATTGATTCTCGCCACCCAACCTTCAGGTTAAATAATAAGAAGCCAATTTGAATAATCAGAACAGTCTGTGGAATTGATATAAATAACACAGCATACCAAGGTATAGGAAACATAGAAGAATACTCCAACCAAGATAACCTAGTTCAAACAGCAATTATTGGGATTATTAGACATCGTCTCCGACAATCCCTGCAAATTTTTGGGCATTCACGCTCTATTTCCGGGCATTTAGGTCAGTATAACGGTCATTCACGACAAGTGGAAGGGATTGGATTAGTAGGGATAGAATTGGATGGGTAATGAAATATGGAAGCCCGGAAATAGATTTGTTAACGCAGCTACCGGATATGTACCCACTGGTTTAACAGTAAGACTATACCTAAAACAGAAAAGATACAATCCATGGAAGGTGTCCAGCAAATAGATGTTATTGGAATCATACATATATTTGTACTGGACGGAATTGCTGAAGCTAAAATCTACGAAATAGATAGTGATCTAATCCAAACTATAGTTACGGCCTTTGATGGCAATAATATATCGAGCGGAGCAATCAGGGGGCGGGGGTTAAGTTACATAGATTTAATAGCGAGGACAATTCAAGCATGAAATAACTTTCTTGTTTGGTGCTATCCATTCATTCTACTTGAACGGGGATAGGTAGCAGTATCAAATGAGATAACGCTTAGCCATCCCCTCAATCCCAAATATTTGAACGATTAGAAGGTGATATGATGAATTACAAATTGCAATCAAACTATTGGTTATCCATTCTTTTAAGTTTAACGGCATTTATATTGATAATCTTTACATGGACTCCACTTTTCTCTGCTGCCTACAATTTTATAAGCCCACCACAAAATAACAGTTTGGGAATACCTACAAGTGTAGTAGCAATTAATTATTCAATTAGTTTAATTATGTGGTTTGTTGCGTCCATAGTTATTTTAATGATTATATTATTTTTATTTGGCAGGAAGAAAAATAATATTTCCTCCTCTTTTTGGATAAACAGCATTGCTCTATCATTCTTTATTCCTCACGTTATTTTGTGGATATTTTATATTATACCCTTTTGAAGATGCCTGATTATTTCTCCAATTCTATGATTTTTCCCCAAAATAATAGAGAGGAG
>JAXDBN010000078.1:0-8847 GCA_034678805.1 Syntrophomonadaceae bacterium | reverse complement strand
CCGTAATGATTAACCAGTCTACGATTGAAACTTTACGCAGTATGCGGCTTGGTGCCATGGCACAGTCTTTTGAAGATCAGCTGAATGATTCTGTAACTTATGGCAGTCTTGCCTTCGAAGAAAGATTGGGCCTTATAGTCGATGCCGAATGGGCCAAACGTCAATCCAATAGGTTGAACCGAAACATTGGGATGGCCCATTTTTCAAACCCGGAAGCATGTATTGAAGACATTGAGTATTATCCGGACAGGAAGCTGGATAAAGTGTTAGCGCCGACGTAAAACGGCCGAAAGCTGACATCATTGCCTGACCGAAAACTGCCGGATATAATGACCATATCTTAAAGAAAGGAAAGACGCCTCTGTTTTGATGTGCTAATGCGACCAACAGAAGCACCAGAAGCGTCAACCAAAAAAGGTATGGTTATTGTATCAGAATATGAACTGATAGAAAACCCTTGCAAGGGTGTTTTTGATTAGGAGCTTGGAGCAGATCTCTTGTCCCTGCTGCAGCGGCGATTTAAAGACGATAGGCAGGCGCAGAAGGGGCTGCATCGATAGCCTGGGGGAAAAGATGATCCTGAGCATCCGCAGGTTGAGATGCGTTGACTGTAAGCGGATTCATCACGAACTCCCGGATATGTTGGTTCCCTACAAACGCCATGTGCGGGAAAGCATAGAAGCCGTAATCACCCGGGAAGCAGAGATCAGTGTAATCGCAGATGAGTCCACCCTTAAGCGGTGGCGGAGCTGGTTTAATGAGAGGGCCAACTACTTGCGGGGTTGCCTGGCATCGATAATCCTAAGATATGATCTTAAAGAACCTGCGGGAGGTTCATCCGACCTTCCCCAGTCCAAGCTCCACCGGATCTGGCAGCAGGTAGGAAATGCACCCGGTTGGCTGGCCAGAGTCGTCAAACCCATAGCCAATTTAAATTTATGGCCACATACCCGTTCGGCGTTTTGTCCGTAAGAGGGCAACGTTAAACTCAATGCTGAAGCTAGAAAAGGAGGCTACAGTATTGAGGGATGAGAAAAAAGCAGAAGAGATAGCGGCCGGGCGGGTACATATGCTGGCCCCGCTCCTGGCTGAGGGCCTGGATGCGGGACAGGCCAGAGAAATCAAAACCCGGATATGCGAACAGACCGGCCTATCCGAGCGCACCTTGCGCAGATACCTGGACCGCTACAAGGCAGAAGGATTCAACGGACTAAAGCCCAAAGGCCGAGGCAGGCGGTGTAGTGAAGAAGCTATCCCGGTAAACATCCTGGAACAAGCCATATTGCTGCGCCGCCAGATACCAGGACGCAGCATCGCCCAGATCATTCAGATCCTGGAGTGGGAAGGATTGGTTCAGCCCGGCCAGATCAAGCGCAGCACCCTGCAGGAGAAGTTGGCCCAGAGAGGTTACAGCAGTCGCCAAATGCGCATGTATGCCGATACTGGAGTGGCAGCCCGGCGTTATCAGCAAAAGTACCGCAACCAGCTTTGGCATTCCGATATCAAATATGGACCCTACCTCCCCATCGGCAAGGAGGGCAAAAAGAAGCAAGTCTACCTGGTCACATTTGTGGATGACGCCACCCGCTTAATCCTGCACGGTGAGTTCTATCCGGTGTTGGACCAGATCATCGTAGAAGACTGTTTCAAGAAAGCCCTTTTAAAATACGGGGTTCCTGAAAAGGTATACTTCGATAACGGCGGCCAGTACCGCAACAAATGGATGAATCGAGCCTGTGCCAAGATGGGAATCAGACTGCTGTTTGCCAAGCCCTACTCCCCAGAAGCCACTGGCAAAGTAGAACGGTTTAACCGGGTGGTAGATTCATTTTTAGCGGAGGCGGGATTAGAAAAACCGCCCACTCTGGACCGGTTAAACCAGCTGTTTGAAGTCTGGGTGGAGGAATGTTACCAGTACAAACCCCATACCGGGATAGAAGGCCAGCTTAGTCCGGCAATAGCCTTCCAGAGCGACCGCAAGCCCGTAAAATATATTGATCCCGAGATATTAGCCAGTGCATTTCTGCACTGTGAGGAAAGAAAGGTGGATAAATCAGGCTGCATCAGCTTTGCCGGCCGGAAATACGAAGTAGGCCTGACCTTCATGGGCTGCCAAGTAGATGTAATCTATGACCCGGCTGATATTTGTGAGCTTACCATCGAGTATGCCGGCCACCAGCCTTTTAAAGCCCGGCAGCTGGTGATTGGAGAACGGGCGGGCAGAAGACCGCCCCTGCCCGAGCATCTGCAAAAAGAACCGGCTGATTCATCCAGGCTGCTTAACGCAGCGGCTAAAAAGAATCAGGAGCGAAAAGAGACTCACCGCCCGGCCGTTTCCTACCGATCAGTACGGAAGGAGGACGAAGGGCATGTTTGAGAGCTTTTATGGATTCCAAAAGACACCCTTTTCCAGGGATATCCCCACTGAAGAGTTGTATCAGTCCCACATGCTGGAAGAAACCCTGGGGAGGCTTGAATATACCGCCCAGCGCCAGATGTTTGCAGTTTTAACCGGGGATTGCGGAACCGGCAAGACCACCACCATCCGGCGGTTCAAAGAAATCTTGGACACATCCCGGTACATGGTCATGTACCTGGCCGATTCCAAGTTAACCCCCCGGCACTTCTACAAAGGCCTGTTAGAACAATTAGGCTGTGAGGCCAAATTCTATCGGGGAGACGCCAAACGGCAGCTGCATAAAGAGATCGAGCTGATGCTGGGAATACATCACCTACAGCCGGTGGTTATCGTGGACGAAGCCCACCTGTTGGACAAAGAGATGCTGGAAGAGGTCCGGTTCCTGCTGAATTTCAAGATGGACGCCAAAAGCCCGATGGCCTTGATCCTAGTCGGCCAAAACGAACTCTGGGACCGACTCAAACTGCAATCCTATGCCGCCATCCGGCAGCGTATCGATTTGCAGTGCAAGCTGCCTCATCTGGACCGTTCCCAGGTCGGGGAGTATGTAAAAAGGCACCTGGCTTATGCCGGCGCCCAACATGATATTTTCTCGGATAACGCGGTTGACGAGATATTCAAGTTTTCCAGCGGAGCGGCAAGAATGGTCAACAAGGCCTGCACCCATTGCCTGCTCTACGGAGCCCAAAACAATCGCACTATCATTGATGATCACATGGTCAAATTGGTTGTCCAGGGAGAGCTGAACTAGTTCTCCCTGCCCCTTCGGGGCGACTAATTGGCCAGTAATTCCGTCAACTTTCGGACAGCATACGCCGTCTATCGCCGGACATTATGGGGCGGCAGTAACACTAAATAGCCTATTATGATAAATGTCTGACCGACTATTAATAGGGAAATAACCGCAAATGTTGTTAAATAAACGCGGAACGAGATCAGGCTTGCATTTATACGTTTATCCCACTTTTTTTTAGACTTAGGTTTTTTCACCTCAACACCGCCTTATATCCAAAGCCATGCACTGTAACGATTTCAAAATCCTTGCACTCTGAAAATTTATTGCGCAGCTTTGTAATATAGACATCTACTGTTCGTAATCCGGTGTCATTCTCAATTCCCCAGTATTCGTCAATAAGCTCACTGCGGGTAAAAATTTTTTTCGGGTAAGACAGAAGCTTACATAGAACATTAAACTCTTTTGCAGAAATAGGAACTTCCACTCCGTCAAGATAGGCGCCCATTTCATCTTTTACGAGGGTCAAACTGCCAATTTCAAGTCGATTCTCGTTTGCGATATTGGCACGTCGCAATAAAGCTCCTACACGCAAAACCATTTCATCCATATCAATCGGTTTTACCATATAGTCATCAATGCCAACACGAAAGCCTCTTTGCTTAGAAGAAAAATCATCAAGAGCAGAAATAAACAAAATAGGAATAGTCCTGTTTTTTCCTCGAATTGTCTTGGCAAATTCAAAACCATCCTCACACGGCATCATGATGTCCGAGATGATAAGATCATACAAGTTACGATACATAAGGTCATATGCTTCGGTTGGATTTAAACACCCCCTCGCCGCATAACCGTTATTGTTAAGATAAGTACAGATGATTTGGTTAAACCTTGCGTTATTTTATATAAGCGTATGGTTTTACACACTCCAAGTTCAATTTCTGGAGAAGGGTGGAAATGGACCCCGATAGTTTGATTGCCTGGAGTATATTCGATGCTTTCCACGCGGTTGCCTACCAAAGGTGGATAAGGCTAAAATGCCGCGTTAAGTTTGTCTACACTCGAAAGAAATCCTTGTATTTTGGATAGTAATAGCGGCTCATCAAGGCAGTCTCGGGATAATCCCAGAATTCGATTTCATAAGATCGGTCGTAAGTCTCCCTTGTTTTCTTAATCTTGGTCATATTCACAACAAAAGAACGATGGACCCGTACGAAATCAGCGCCTAATATATTCTTGACTTCATCCAGACCTTTTCGTACTTCCCAAATAGCCTCAAGAGAATGAATTATCGTTTTGTGATTACCGGCTTCGATAAAAATAATATCGCTATGATTAATGTGTATCATTTCATTCTTGACCCGGATCGTAAGCACCCCGGACGGTTTTTGCTTTACCTGTTCGAGTCGGCACACGATTTCTTCGATCAATTCTTTGAATTGGGAAATTCTAATGGGTTTGAGCACATACCCATATGGATGAACATCAAAGGATTCCACGGCGTATTTGGAATACCCGGTTACAAATACGATGTACATATCATTATTTAACTGATCGATCCCACGGGCTACATCCAGCCCGTTGGCTGTCTGTCCGGCCAGTTCGATATCCAGCAGAGCGATTTGAGGTTGGTTCTCTTTAGCCCAAGCATAAGCTTCCTCACCACTAGAAGTGGTGAAAATATTCGTTATCTCCGGTATTACGCTTAAGATCTGCCGTATAAAATCTCTATTGTATTCCTCGTCTTCGAGAATAAGAGCATTAATCATCAGAAATCAAAACCTGCCCTTTAATCGGAATAGCATTATTATTTTGGAGCCATATTCCAACTGGTGAAGTCATATCGACTTTTATTGCCCGGGATAATCACCATAAGGGTGGTATGCTGGCCCGATACGACCTCAACCTTTCCTCTATATTGGCTAACCAGTTTTTGCACTATATACAGCCCATATCCCCTGCCTATAGATTCTTTATGGGTAAAGCCTGCTTCAAATACCCTTTGTCGATCATCTCTGCTGATTGTGGCGCCGTTGTTACGGATTGCAACCATGAATTCACCATTTTGATGATCAAGCTCCAGTTCAACCCATGGCTGCTCCTTATCCTGCAAAGCCGCTTCTATAGCATTATCCAGAATATTGCCGACAATACTGCAAAGGTCCCATGGGTCAATTTGCAGAGAAGTAAAATCATCAGATGTACTCACATGGAACTCAATACCCTGGGATTTAGCCAGGCTAAGCTTACTGTTCACCAGACTATTAAGCGCAGGATGCGGAATAAATACACCTTGATCGGTGTTCCAATAAGTCTCGGCTATACCGTCGATGTACTGCTTGGCCTGGTCGATCCGATTAAGAAAGATCAATGACTGCAACGCCTGTATATGCCGCCTGAATTCATGCTTTTCAGTATGCATGTCAGTCATGAGGCTTTCATTTTCCTGGAGATGCTCTTTCATTAATCTGATCTTCATACTCTCCTGGGCTTTACTGTATAAATCCCTTATGACAACGATACTCAAAACGGCCAGGGCAATGATCAAAGCTTCCCAAAAAGGCAGTCCGGCTCTTATCGACGCAATGTTATCGCTGGCTTGAATTATTGTAATTAAGATAACTGCAACTAAGGTTTGGGAGAGGATTATGAATATTGATAAGACATCCCTTTTTGGATTCACCTATAACTTCCTTTCGTCGCTTAGATCGTATAATATCCATTCATATTTTCTAACCAAGAGTAATATCAAAGCTATTATCAATAATGTAGGAATGAAAATGACAAAATTCAACCAGGGATGTACAGACAAATCAATAACATTCTTCGCTATTAATCCTAGGCCCGCACACGTGGCCAAATTTTCGATGGCGCCCGTAATCATAGCCCCGCACATAATAGCGACAAAGCTGTATATGATTTCGATTTTGGCGAGCCAGGCAATTGTCAATGCAGTAATAATTATTAGCAAAACCGTAGTAGTACCTGGAATAATGGTGATTCGAGGCAAAATACACGAAATAATACCCATACAGGCTGCCACTATTATTGAATCCCGCCAGCCAACCTTAATGTTGAAAAGCGAAAAACCAGTCTGAATTATCAAAAAAGTTTCGGGAATGGATATAAACAAAATAACGTACCAAGGAATGGGAAACATCAGAAGACTTCTCCAAACAAATTTCTTCAAAGCTAATACATGGATTATTAGACACAGTATCTAGTAATCCCTGCCTTATTTTTGGGCATTCACGCTCAATAACCGGGTATTCGCGTCACAAAAGCGGCTATTCGCGTCATTTGGGAGGGATTGGATGATGAAGAAAAGAATTGGATGGGTAAAGAAATGTGTGTAGGAGGTCATCATATGGCCGAGTATTGAGAAATCCTTCGGCTGCATAGCCAAGGAATCAGTCAGCGGGCCCAAGATATCAAATTTGGGGAAAGAGAAGAAATGAAAGGAGTGGACAATGAAAAGAATAATTGCTTTAACGGTGCTATCGTCTCTTATTTTATGTTTTGCTATTAGTTCTATTTCATTCGCCTGTACGGGGTACAATAATTATCTAAGTGCCGAAAGATATGCGTATCCCCTGGATGGAGACGATGCCTATGCGAAAACCTATGGCACTTCTTGTGGAAGTAGCTGGAGTAATACATTAGTAGCCACCTTGGAGATAAAATACGAGGAAGATGGTGTCAATTACTGGACTGATCCAGTATCAAGTACCAAAAGCAATAGTTCAGTAGCCAGTGTTTCCGATTCGGTACCTTCTGATACTGGAATTATGGCATCTTCGTATCATACCAACTATTGCAAACGTTGCTCTCAATACTTATGCCAAAATAAAAATCAAACTGATTATTTTTGATTGACCCATAAAGCATAGTTCATCTCTTTCCCCAATTAATTATAAACGTATTTTGCATTCGGAAAAAGAGTTCTTGTAATGGAAAGGTAGATTGATGATGCGTTTTCTATTAATGCTGGTTAAAAATATCACTTGGTTCATTAGGAGAGAGCCATTGATATTTTTAATCATGGTCCTAGGCTTGGTCGTATCATTTATTGCGCTTATTTTTCTTCATATAGATAGTTTGGAAAGCTACGTCAACCGCGATAAATATGCTTTGAAAGAGTATAAGGTGTTTTTTAACACAGCAGATATAAGATCGGTCACCGTTTTTTTAAATGCTATCCTAAATGATTCTAATCTACCTCAAATAGAGAGGTTATTTGTTAATACATATATACAGGATGGCGACTATATATTAAGCGGTTTTTATGGGAGCAAACTTGGATATGATATAGAAGTTGGAAACGGTTTTCAGGATAATAATACTATAAAAAATCCTGTTCTAGTATCAAACGTTTTCTTAAACCCGAATGATTTGATCAATATAACAAATGCCAGTTTTAGAATCATGGGGCAGGAATATAAAGTGATAGGTGCTGGTGAATTTGGCGTTAATGATAAAGTAAAAAACGCTCCAGAGGCAACTAATTTCGGCTATCCAACACGTCAGGTTATTATCCCTTATAGCGAATTCCAAGAAATAGCCCCGGATTGCTCAATGGTAAATATTCGTTTCGAACACCCCCTCTCCTCAGAGGAAGAACGGTATCTTAAATCTGAATTTAACTGTCGTTTCTCCAATGAAGTCCTTACTATTCCAGTATCAGGTGTAAAAAAACACTCAACGGATATCTACATAACCTTGTTTATTATTGCCTTGGGAATGGGATTAAGCTTGGTTAATATTATTGCCTTGTTTCGTTATTGGATCGAGCGCAATTGGAAGAAATATTATACTTATAAACTCTGTGGAGCTTCTGGTATTTGGATTTATGGGCTAATTACCTGTGAGTTGATCATAGTCAGCATAGCTTCTTTTTTTGTTGCTTTACTTATATATGATCTGATACTCAGGAGAATAATGACCGATAATTTCGTTTACTATCAACTAGATTTCACAAAAATCCTGTTACTAATGGGAATTAGCGTGCTTGTAAGTTTTGTTCTTGTTCACCCTACGGCTAAAAGAGTTGCTCAGATGATGCCACAAGAGGTGAAACCTTGATTTAGTTTTTTATACTGCTATCTGATTGGGGGACCGAGTTTGAAAAGCGTTTATATTGTATGTCACAGTATCTGGTCCAGCAAAGGGAAAATATCAATTCTGGCGATGCAGATATTTCTGGCTTGCTTGATATTCAATCTGTTGCTTAGTAGGTTCATGTATCTAGATCAAGTTCGAGAAATTATCTGGTCATCAAACCTGGATCATGCAGTTCTTTTTAGCCCGGCTGCAAGATTCAGTGGAGTAATTGTGGAAAAACTTCATGGTGAAGATACTGATTCTGATTCATCCAAGTATGCGGCTTATTTAAAAATGAAGGATAAAATATCCTCTTATTCAGGCATTATTTCTTTGGGAACCATTAGGAGCATGAGTTCTGATCAAGATAGTTGGATCATTGATGAGAAAAACGGTGGAAAACTACCTATATACTATGAGGTCTATGATGAGGCTCTGCTTAAGAATTTTAGCCTGCCTCTGGCCGAGGGAATGCTCAGCGATCTTTTGGAAAAGGGAGATAAAATTCCAGCTATTGTCAGTGCACCGCTGGCTAAAGAACATGGGGGAATGGGATCAAATATTAATTTTACAATTTCTCAACAGGGGAAGGAAT
>JAXDBN010000077.1:0-2581 GCA_034678805.1 Syntrophomonadaceae bacterium | reverse complement strand
TAAAAACCCGTTTCCATAGAAGACCATGTAAACGGGTTTCTGGAGAGACAATGCAATACCGCTCAACTATTTGTTGGTGTTGATACCAAAGGGTTTATAGAGCATACAAGTGCCAAAATAGGCTGTGCCAGCAGCTATAATTGCCAGGATCCAGAACCACCAGGAAACCTTTATTGCCAGCTAAATAAAGACGACAGCGAGTATATAGCGGATGATCTTGTCTGTGGGACCCACATTCTTAACCATGAATTCACCCTCCCTCCTGCCTTATTAACGGTAATTACTACCTAATGATATTATAAGGGCAATAAATGGAAAATGACAGATGGGCAAATGAACCGGGGGTCTTATCTAAGATATACTGCCTATTTTATTGATATAAACTTGCGTTTATGGTATTTTTTAAAAAAGCGGTCATGCAACTGGCGGAGAATGGAGCTTACCATGTGGAGCATGATTGAATAGGAATGGTTATCGGCCGCCTGGGTAAATATGCATTTATCTGGGCTATTTTTGTGTTTAATTTTAAAGGAGGCTGTTTAAATGGGGAACTCGGATATTTTACTTAAGTATGGCTGCAATCCGCATCAAAAGCCGGCTAGAATCTACAGTACTAATAAACCGCTGCCGATGAAAATCTTGAATGGCACCCCTGGTTATATCAATTTTATGGATGCTTTTAATTCCTGGCAGTTGGTCAAGGAACTGAAACAGGCAACCGGACTGCCAGCGGCAGCCTCTTTTAAGCACGTCAGTCCTGCCGGCGCGGCGGTGGGAATCCCGCTGAGTGATGTTTTGAAAAAATCCTATTTTGTTGAGGATATTGAATTATCACCGGTGGCGGCTGCCTATGCCCGGGCCAGGGGGGCGGACAGAATGTCGTCCTACGGGGATTGGGCCGCCATAAGTGATGTGGTTGATTTGCCCACCGCCCGGATTTTGAGTACAGCTGTTTCCGACGGCATAATCGCCCCCGGATATACTGAGGAGGCCCGGGAACTTTTGGCGAAAAAGAAAAAGGGCCAGTATTGTATTATCGCCATGGATTGGGACTACGAACCTGAAGAGATAGAAAAAAGAGAGATATACGGCATTGCCTTTGAACAAAAGAGGAATGACCTGGTTATCAGCGGTGAAATGCTGAATAATGTCGTGACCGACAATAAAGATTTCCCCGCCAGTGCCCAACGCGACTTGCTTATCGCTATGATTACGCTGAAATATACCCAGTCCAATTCGGTGTGTTTTGCTTTGGACGGGCAGGTGATCGGGGTTGGCGCCGGTCAGCAGTCGCGGATTCACTGCACCAGGTTGGCGGCCTCGAAGGCGGATATCTGGTACCTGAGACAACATCCCACCGTGCTGCAACTGCCCTTCAAAAAAGGAGTGGCCCGGCCGGACAGGGATAACGTGATCGACCAGTATCTGAGAGATGATATCACCCCCAATGAAATGAAAGGGTGGAGTAATGTCCTGGATGAAATTCCGAACCGCTTGAGCGGCGAGGAAAAATCCGTCTGGCTGGCTGATTTAACCGGGGTGGCGCTGGGATCGGATGCATTTTTCCCGTTTAGAGATAATGTCGACCGGGCGGCCCAGAGCGGAGTTAAGTATATTGTTCAGGCGGGCGGCTCGATAAGGGACGACGTAGTCATAGAGGCTTGTAATGAATACGGCATGGTTATGGCTTTGTCCGGGGTAAGGTTGTTTCACCACTGATCAATTACGAAACGGATGAGATTTGGCGGACGCGACGAGATTCTTGAGCATAGCTGATCCTCCCTCGCGATATATAATTAATACCGCCAATACATAGTTTTTTTGTAAGAATTATGTATACCTGCTCGTTTCATATTGATAATTCCGAATAATCGCCCTATACTAACTGACGTACAATTAACGAAGGCAACGAAGTCTCCCTGTTTCGGGGAGACTTTATGATTTAGCGGACATATTCATATATTTGAATGGTAATGAGGCCCCGAACTTCTGGTTTGGGGTTTTAGGTTTTTATCACGGGTAAAGGCGCTTGGGGGAACAATCTCCAGGCGCTTTTCAATTTTAACAGGAAGTTCTCGGGCTTAGAAATATATTCGTGTCTTGCCCATGAGGAGGGCAGGGCACCATCAAAATACAGAAGGAGGAGAATCTATGCGACAAATAGCTATCTATGGTAAAGGTGGTATCGGCAAATCCACCACCACTCAAAATTTAACCGCTGGTTTAGCAGAAATGGGGAACAAGGTGATGATCGTCGGCTGTGATCCTAAGGCCGACTCAACCCGCTTGGTACTCGGTGGTTTAGCCCAGAAGAGTGTACTGGATACACTGCGGGAAGAGGGCGAAGAGGTCGAACTGGAAAACATCATGAAATCCGGGGTATTCGGCATCAGGTGCGTCGAGTCCGGGGGACCTGAACCGGGTGTAGGCTGTGCAGGCCGGGGCATCATAACGTCTATTAATATGTTGGAAAGCCTGGGGGCCTATACCGAGGATTTGGATTATGTATTTTACGATGTCCTGGGTGACGTGGTCTGCGGCGGGTTTGCCATGCCCATCAGGGAAGGCAAGGCCAAGGAAA
>JAXDBN010000076.1:0-4455 GCA_034678805.1 Syntrophomonadaceae bacterium | reverse complement strand
GTATTGAAGAAAACCGTGGGGATAAGAGTATCAGTCGATGAAGAGACCGAAGGTCTGGATATGACCGAACACGGCATATCTGCCTATAGCCTGGTTTCCAGCAGCGAAACCAGCTAGGGCGCTTGAAATCATTGCAACCCCAACGGGCATACCCTATACTTATGAAAATATGCCCACGAGTATATTTGACGCATTTTTTAGTCTGGATTTTGGATATTACTTTCAGGGGGGAAATCATTGAAGAAAATAGAGGCAATCATCAGACCCACTAAATTTGAAGCCCTCAAGACGGCTCTTGACCAGGTAGGAGTAAGAGGGATGACCGTCACTGAGGTAAAAGGCCGGGGATTGCAAAAGGAGAGCGGCCAGTATTACCGTGGGCAGAAGCATGTAATAGATCTGCACCCAAAAACCAAGGTAGAAATAGTATGCAGTGATGACTCGGTGGAAAAAATCATCTCTGCCATACTCAGCGTTTGCCGTACGGGGAAAATCGGCGATGGCAAAATATTTATACATCCGGTGGAAAGAATTATACGTATCAGCACCCGGGAAGAAGGCGAATCTGCCTTATAAAAATAGTAGAGAATAAATATAAACAGACCGATTCCTAACCTGTTGCAATTTGCAACGGGTATTGACCCTAATACCTGAGTACTGATCAAAGCGGAGAAATCGGTACATTAGAGAGATAAAATCTCTCTTTTTTTGTTTTTTGTCGGGATTCACGAGCTAATAGATTATATAGATTTTGAATTTTCCGTTTTCGCAGTTTGAGACTGATCTGAGCAAAATATAATTTAAAAATAGTTTGGCTATGTTTAATTTTGTTACAAGCTGTCCTATTTTAGGAATAATATTGTCGCATCGTGATGTGTTATGTTATGTTATGATTGGTTTGGTGGTTATCGAAAAATTATTAGAGAGGATGAAAAAGATGTTCCCAAAAGTCAAGTCAAGAATTCTAACCTTATTGGTGCTCCTGCTGTCTTTCAGCTTGTTAATAGTAGGTGGCTGTAGCAGTAAGAAAGCGGTAGAGCAGCAACAGCAGCCCAAAACATTATTTGCTTATGTTGGGGCCAATCTGAAAGATCCGGTAACCGAGTTAGCCGCCGCATATGAGCAAAAAACCGGAGTTAAAGTAGAACTTACCTTCAACAATTCGGGTACCTTGCTTAACCAGGTCGAAACCACCAAAAAAGGTGATATTTACATGCCCGGAGGTATGCCTTTTGTAGAACAAGCCAAACAAAAGGGATTTATCGATCAGGTCATGGGCCCTATTGCCTATCATACACCGATAATTGTGACCCCCAAGGATAATCCAGCCAAGATAGCTTCTGTTGAAGATCTGGCCAAACCCGGCGTAAAACTGGTCATGCCAGATAAAAACGCAACAGCCATCGGCAAATCAGCTGCCAAAGTATTTGATAAAATCGGTAAAACCGCCGAGATCGAAAAGAACGTGGCAGCCAGCCTGGAGAGCCCGGCCAAAGTATTGGCGGCTATACAGATGGGACAGGGAAATGCCGGTATTGTTGAGTATAGTAATACAGCCAAGGACAAAGACAAAATCAATATCATCGAAATTGACCCGAAGGTTAATGTAATAGACGAAATACCGATTGCTTCCTTGGTCTATGCAAGTGACAAGGAGCTCGCCAGTGATTTTATGAAGTATGTACTGGAGAATGGACCAACAGTTTTCGAAAAATATGGATTCAAGATCAAAAAATAATCAAATAAAAAATAACGGGGTTTTGAATGTATTCTGGCTGATATTTTTTGTTATGATCCTATTTCTGCTGTTAATAATAGTTAGTTTGTTGACCTACAGCGATCCAGGAACCATGATCAAAGTACTGAAAGAACCCGAATTTCATTTTGCCTTGCAGTTTACACTCAAGACCTCTGTTATAGCGACTCTGTTTGCTGTGGTGGTTGCCTTGCCCAGCGGTTATATATTATCCCGGTACAATATTCCCGGCCGGGCATTTTTCGATACTTTGTTGGATGTTCCGATTGTTCTGCCTCCACTGGTAAGCGGGATTGCTTTGCTGATTTGTTTTGGTCCCTTGTTGGGGGAGCAATTGGCCAAGGTGGGAATAAGCATTGTCTTTTCCCCCCTGGGCGTGATTATTGCACAATGGTTCGTGGCTACTCCTTTTGCTATTAAAAGCTTTATCCAGGCCTTTAATAGCATCGATCAGCGTATGGAAAAAGTTGCCCGGACTCTGGGATTTTCGCCGGCCAAGGTTTTTGTAAAAGTTACAATACCATTGGCTAAGAACGGTTTAATCGGCGGAATCATGATGGCCTGGGCTAGATCTATAGGCGAATTTGGAGCCACCGCCATGCTGGCGGGCATCACCCGGATGAAAACAGAGACCCTATCGGTGGCAGTATTTTTGAATATGTCTATCGGCGACATCAAATTTGCGATTGCTACTTCTATTGTGATGTTGTTCATGGCCTTGGTGATATTGGTTGTTTTGAAGACGATAATGCGTAATGAGGTTGTATTATGAGCTCACCATTATTTCAAGCAGCGGGTCTCAATGTCCGCTGTGGAAGATTCAAATTGCAGGATATATCCTTCTCCTTGGAGAAAAATGAGTATTTAATTATCGTGGGACCAAGCGGATGTGGAAAGACGGTGCTGCTGGAGACGCTGGCCGGGTTGCGCAAACCGGATTCCGGCGAGATATGGCTGAGAAAAGAAGATATTACCGCCTGGCCGCCCGAGGAGCGCGGTTTCGGTTTTGCCTACCAGGATAGTCTGCTCTATCCATTTTTAAATGTTAAAGACAATATACTTTTTGGAGCCAAGGCTCAAAATAAGCATAGGAAAAGAGATACGGTAAAAAGACTGGACCGGCTGGTGGAATACATGGGCATTGCTCATCTGCTTGAACGTTTCCCGATTGCCTTGAGTGGAGGGGAGAAACAGCGGGTTTCGCTGGCCCGGGCTATTCTGATCAATCCCCCGGTACTTTTGCTGGATGAGCCTTTATCTGCGCTTGATCCCCAGACCAGGGATTCGATGCGGGCGTTACTCGGAGAAATCCATAAGACCGAAGGCATGGGGATTATCCATGTAACTCACAACTTCGATGAGGCTTTGCAACTTGGCACTCAAATGGTGGTCATGAACCAGGGCCGAATTCTGCAGCAGGGGGTACCGACGGCGGTATTTGATAAACCGGCCTCTCATTTTGTGGCGAATTTTTTGCAGATAGAGAATATCATCGAGGGGAAAATCCAGCGCGATGACGGTACCTGCTGGTTCAAGAACAGCGGGGAAGATTGGAGTTTGGGCCCACTGGAGGATTACCTGGTGGCGGGCAAAGAACCCGACGACGTATCACTGGCCCTTCATTCCTGGCAGATTGAAGTATCATCCCGGCGAAATGTTTGTGCGGCCAACAGCTGGCCGGCCAGGGTGGAAAACATTATTCCCGCTAGCTCCAGAGTAGACTTGACCTGCGGAGGTAACGGGAGCTGGCGCGTTTCCCTTTCCAGAAATGAGTGGCAAAAACTAGCCTTAAATATTGGGTCGGAGGTTACGTTATCCGTTAACCTGGACCAAATTCATTTTATTTAAATTAGAAATATGTTTACGGGCTGATAATAAACTGACAATATGACATTAATGAAACTCAGGCCGAATAGAGAGAGGTAGAATATGAAAAAAGAAACTGAATTTTTTGACATGCTGCAGAGAAATTTCAAGGAAATAGTGGACAAACATGGATTAAATGAAGAAAAGGTAGAGATAACCTGCTCGGTGCTTACTGTTCAGGAGGCCATCGGCAAACCCGATCGTAACGATTTTCCCCTCCAAAAGGGCAAGGAAAAGCTCATGCAAGCTTATTGCAGCAACTCCTGTGGTCAGGCCTTCACTGATATGCCCAATAATTTTTCGGGAAAAGTGGGGGAATTGACTTCAATGCCCTTAAATACTAATTTCGAGCGGGCTGTTTTTATTTCTGGTTTGAATGCGGTTTTAAGGGAGTTAAAAATGACCGATCATACTATCCATTGCAGGGATGCCGGCCCTCGTCAGTGCAGCCTGGAATTGGTCGAAATAATCGAAAAGGAATATGGGCAGCCCCGCATCGCTATGTTTGGACTGCAGCCAGCCATCGCGGAAGTATTGTCCAAAAAATTCGCGGTAAGGATATTTGATCTGGATCCGGATAATATCGGCCAGTTTAAATTCGGTACCACCATTGAAAGCGGCGAATGTGAGATGGACCAGGTGGAAGCATGGGCGGATTTGTTTTTAGTCACCGGGAGCACTGTCTGCAACGGATCTATAATCGATTTTCTGCCTATTAAAAAGCCGGTCATCTATTTTGGGACTACCATTGCCGGCGCCGCTTCCTTACTGGGTTTGAAACGGTTATGTCCACAATCAGAATAACAAAGGCGGTTCTGATATGATATAAACCT
>JAXDBN010000075.1:0-31135 GCA_034678805.1 Syntrophomonadaceae bacterium | reverse complement strand
CAGACTGCTTATCTTAAAGCCTATTATCCAGTCGAATATATGTGTGCCTTCCTATCCAGTGTCATAGACCATCAGGACCGGGTGGTATTCTATATAAAAGAATGCAGGAAAATGGGTATATCTATTCTCCCCCCGGATATTAATGAGAGCTTTGAGAATTTTACTGTTTCAGCAGGAGGAATCCGGTTTGGACTGGGTGCTATCAAAAATGTTGGCAGTAATGCAGTTAAAGCCATAGTCCAGGCGCGCCGCGGGGGTAGGTTCAGTTCGTTTTTTGACTTCTGCCAGCGGGTGGACTTGACCCAGATCAACAAGCGCATGCTGGAAAACTTGATATACGCTGGTTGCTTTGACTCACTGGGTCAGACCCGCAAACAGGTATATTCGATCATGGATGAATCCTTGATCCTGGCCGCTCAAATAAAACAAGCCAGTAATGGTGATCAGCTGTCTTTGTTTGGTGATCCAGTCGGCATGGTTGAGGAGCCAGTAGCTATAGTAAAAGGTGAGTGGGATAACCAGGAGAAATTGATCCGCGAAAAGGATGTCCTTGGCTTTTATGTGTCGGCCAATCCGCTCGATAGATATCGTGCCATACTAGAAATGATTACCACAAATGAAATAGCAGCCCTGGATATGAGCGGCGATCAGGAATATGTCCGTTTGGCAGGAATACCGGTAAACCTGAGCAAGAAGATCAGCCGCAAAGGTGATCCCTATGCCCGGTTTTTCCTGGAGGATCTAAGCGGCCGCATAGAGGTCATGTTATTCCCGGCGGCTTACCGGCAGTGTATTGACCAGATTAAAACTGATGCAGCCATTATAGTGGAAGGATTCTTGGATCGCCGGGACGAGCAGCCCAAAATATCGCTGCGGCGAGTGCAGGAATTAAAGGAAAATATTAAGGAGATGCATCTGCGTTTACTTTACGAGAGTAATGATGCCCAGACCAGGACCCAGTTGCTTGGTATAATAAAGGATTATCCGGGTGAAGTTGAAGTTTGTTTGCACCTGCCTAATAAAAGCGTTCGGGTTTTGGATGAGCAGTATGATGTGATGATTAACCGGGAATTAAAAGCCAGGTTGGAGGACCTGTTGGGTAAAAATAATGTCTGGTTCAGCTAAGGAGGTGCAGCGAATGAATCAAGATTATATTGGAGAAGACTATATTGTAGTCAAGGCATTGGAAAACGGTGTAACTATAATCGGTCTGACCCGCGGCCAGGACACCAAATTTCACCACACCGAGAAGTTGGACAAAGGGGAAGTAATGGTGGTCCAATTTACCGCCCACACCTCGGCCATGAAGATCAGGGGGAATGCAGAAATAGTTCACCGCTATGGCCAGACTACCAGCGAAAGCACTAGAAAATAATCGATTATGGAGGTATGGCGTTGGAGAAACTGGCGGTTCTAACCAGTGGTGGCGATGCATCGGGAATGAACGCAGCGATACGGGCTGTGGTCCGTACCGCCATATATAGGGGCCACGAAGTATATGGTGTACACCAAGGTTTTGCCGGACTTCTGAACGGGGAGATTGCAGCCATGACGGCTGGCTCGGTGGCCGACATAATCCACCGGGGCGGAACGATATTGCAGACATCCCGGTCAGAGGATTTCAGGACGCCATCGGGTCAGGAAAAGGCGGCTGCATTGTTAAAAGAAAGAAATATAAAACATCTTGTGGTTATAGGCGGGGATGGCAGTCTTTCGGGTGGCTGCGAACTCTCCAAACTGGGTATAAATGTCATCGGCATCCCGGCCACAATTGATAATGATCTTCCTTATACCGCCTCTATTGGTTTCGATACAGCGGTGAATACAGTGCTGGGAGCTATAAATAGATTGCGGGATACGGCCAGCAGCCATGGCCGTATTTTTATTATTGAGGTTATGGGACATGATTGCGGCGAGATTGCCCTGGCGGCTGGTTTAGCCGGTGGGGCTGAATCGGTCTTGATACCGGAGATACCCCCCGATTTGAATCAGGTGGTCAGGAAAATAAAACAGGGAATTGATCGGGGCAAACTACACAGTATTATCATAGTGGCCGAGGGGGTATACCCGACTATGGAGCTTAAAGATTATATTCAAGCTGAAACCGGCCATGATACCAGGGTTACAATCCTGGGGCATATCCAGCGGGGCGGAACCCCTACCGCAGTAGACCGCATTATGGCATCGGGAATGGGTAAACATGCTGTTGACCTGATATGTAAAGGAGAACGCAATGTGATGGTGGGCGGAGACCGCAACAGCTATTATACGGTACCGCTGGAAAAAGTGATTGCAGGCAAGAGGCAGCCGGATTTGGACATGTATGAAATTGTCGGTATGCTATCAATATAGTGGAGGGGAACAATGCGCAAAACCAAAATCATCTGCACCATCGGGCCAGCCAGTGAAAGCCGGGAGATCATGTCTGAACTGATCAAGCGGGGTATGAATGTAGCCCGTCTGAATTTCTCTCACGGGGAACATGCCGAACATAAAACCAGGATCGATAATCTCCGCGGGGTAGCTGCCGAACTGGACCAGCCCCTGGCTATTATGTTGGATACCAAAGGGCCGGAAATTAGGACTGGGCTGCTGAAGAATAAAAGGGTGCAGTTAACCAGCGGGCAGAAGTTTACTCTTACCACCCGGTCGGTTCCCGGTGATGAAGAAGCGGTATGGATTAGTTATGCCCATTTACCGGCCGAGGTGGATCCCGGGGTATCCATCCTTTTAGCGGATGGCCTGATAAACCTGGAGGTAGAATCCACAAATCTTACTGACATTGTCTGCCGGGTTGTTAATGGCGGGGAGCTGGGTGAGAAAAAAGGGGTAAATGTTCCGGCAGTCAGAATAAATCTGCCCTTTTTAAGCGACAAGGATATTGCCGATATTAATTTTGCCATTGATGAGCAGATGGACCTTATTGCCGCTTCTTTTGTAAGGACGGCCCAGGATGTGCTGGAGATCAGACGCATCATCGAAAACAGGAATGCCAACATAGATATAATTGCCAAGATAGAAAGTCAAGCTGGAGTGGATAACCTGGACGATATTATCCGGGTGGCCGATGGGGTAATGGTAGCCCGGGGTGATCTGGGGGTTGAGATACCAGCCGAAGAAGTTCCGCTGGTGCAGAAGCAGATCATTCAGAAGTGCAATGCGGCTGGCAAGGTAGTAATAATTGCTACCCAGATGCTGGAGTCAATGATACAAAATCCGCGCCCAACCCGGGCCGAGGTTTCTGATGTTGCCAACGCCGTTTTTGATGGTGCTGACGCCATAATGCTTTCGGGCGAAAGTGCAGCCGGCAAGTACCCGGTGGAAGCGGTTGAGACCATGGTTAAGGTAGCGCTCCGTACCGAACAGGTGCTGGCCTACCAGGAGTTTTTACGTGCTAAACGCTTGCAGGGGACTTCTTCAGTTACAGATGCCATTAGTTACGCCACCTGTACAACTGCAGCCAGCCTGGGTGTATCGACTATAATAACCTCTACAACAACTGGGGCTACCGCCCGCATGGTTTCCAAGTACCGTCCTCAGGCCGATATCATCGCGGTTACTGCTGATGCTGCGGTGATGCGCAAACTGGTACTGGTTTGGGGGGTTTATCCTGTCCTGACCAAGCCTACTTACGGAACTGATGAAATATTCGAGACTGCTCTGAATAGTTGCCTGGAGAAAGGCTACATAAAGAAGGGGGACATGGTGGTGCTGACTGCGGGCAGCCCGGCGGGGCTGACGGGTACTACCAATCTAATCAAAGTACATGTGGTAAGCGATATTCTGTTACAGGGCATGGGGATTGGCCGGCAGCCGGTCAGCGGCCGGATCAGAGTTGTATTAAGTGAAAGTGACCTGGAGGCTATAAAGCCCGGTGATATTCTGGTCTGCCGGGCAGCCTATCCCTCCATGACACCATATCTGGGCAAGGTGAAGGCAATGGTGGCAGAAGAAGGAGGTTTGACCTCTGATGCTGCTATAATGGGGCTAAATACGGATTTGCCGGTGGTCGTGGGGGCCAGGGACGCCACGCGTATCTTGAAAGACGGGGACCTGGTTACCATTGACACCACTCACGGCAGGATATACAGCGGATTAGCTAAAGTCCTGTAAACACCTAGTAAAGCGATCTTAACAATCTTAAACCGGGGCCTGAGAAAGCCCCGGTTAACTTATTGTCTGGGGTTTTTTTAAAATAAACCTAATCCTGGTGGTGAGGTTTGCTGTCTTTAACCAGTGAAACCGAAGTGGAGTTAAACATGGCGAACACTTCATCCCCCTCATGTAAATTCATATCATGAGCGGCCCCTGCAGTAATGGTAGCAGTCACCGGTTGGTCCCCAATATCCACTATAACCTCGGTCATTTCTTTACCCTTTTTGATTCTCATAATTTTGCCGGCCAATTTATTAGGGTCGCTGATCCGCATAAAATGTACCTCCAGTTTTTATTTAGTATAAACGGGAGGCGGTTATCTTAATCTAAATAAATTAATCTAATAGTTCATAGTGCATTGAATCACTATAGCTGTTACCCCAGCTGAAGCCGGCCGGTTTAAACGCCTTTTCCCACAATATTAAGTTGGGATCGTTACGCTCCCAAGAGGGATTGACGTAACGAAAGTGATCAGCTGCATTGATATCTATGGCAGTGCCCCAGGAATGGTTGGAGAGACCTCGTGAAGGATCCCAGTTGACATGCCGGGTGACCCAGGTGCCATCCATAGTTTTAACCAGACTCAGCAGCGAAACCTGTTTGCCATTAACCGTAGCAGTACCGTTTTTGATATATGTAAAGGCCTTGATGAAATTATCGGCGGCTTCACGGTGAACCTGTACTTTTCTATTTAAACCCGGCAAGGTAATGGTGACTATATTGCCACTGATCCACTGCGGATCAACTTCGATGCGCCCACCTGATAGATTTCGGTAATGAAATTGCCCATAAGATCCGTTCATTTTACTAACCAGCGGATACTTGGAGATGTCAGTACCCCGGGATATCGTGTTACTGGAGTATGATGGCTTGGAAGTCGTCTCCGGAGTTGTTGTGCCTGGTTTTGTACTGATTGGCTTTGAAGTTTCCTTATTGGCCGGGGCAGAGATCTCGGTTGGTGGCGGAGTGTCCGTTATGTTATCGGCAGCTGGATTTTGCTCTGTATTTTCGCTGCCCCTGTGGTCAGGGACTAACAAGTCTGTTTCTCCGTCCAGTTCCAAGTCAACATATGCCGTCGTCGCGGCTGGCCTGTCCCCATTATAAACGTGATTAAAAGCAACACAGCTGCCTGAAACCAGCAGCCCTAAAATTACTAAACAACCCACAAATTTATTACTCATATTCTACCTCCCTGACAGCTTGCCAATATCCCATTAAATAGGCAGGCGCCGTCGTCTTTCCCTGATAAGTATTTCGATTCCTTTATTGTATTTACAGTACTAAGCTTGCATTCAATTCTAGCTATAACAATTTAATAACGTCAAAGGTAAGTTTAGGTAAGAAAAAAATGCACCAGGGAGTGAGAGATATGCTGCGAGCGTAGTTAAAAAAAGAGAAGTGGCATTAATATTTGCAGTTAAAATAGAGATACTATAAACAGCTTGATCAGATTAAACAGGCATGTTATAATACCCCTAGGGGGTAAGTGGAAATACTCCTGTGGTCTATATTTGCTGGTATAGCGATAAATAATTAAGGTGGGATTAGATATGGAATTGATTAATATTTCAGCAGACACGATCGGGGATATAAAAGAGAGTCTGAAAGCCATGAATTCGCAGAAGAACCATTTGCGCATCCGAGGCAGTGCCGGCTGAGGGGGCATGTCATTTAATTTGGTTCTGGACGAACCAAGAGAACGTGACCTGGTTGAAGAACATGATGGACTTAACTTTGTGGTGCAAAAATCTTTAAACGACAGTTTTCAGGGTTTCACCATAAATTCCGTGAAGAAAAATGGATTCACCTATTACTCGATTACACCCGGCAAAGAAGATTACGCTGCTGGTGGATGCGAAGGTTGTTCCAGCTGCGGGTAAGACTATTTTGGCAGGTATACAGAACAGAGCAGAGGGATTTTATACCCCTCTGCTGTTATTTTGTATAGATTCTGATAAGTATGATCTTAGTCAAGGAGTTCTGTTAAACGATCAAATCCTTCCGGATCTCCTTTTTCCACCTCAAGCGGGCGCTTAAATATCAACATTTCAGTTCGATCTTTGAGACTGGATCTTCTGAGTGTTAAAGTGACGCTGCTGAGCACCACTTGCTGGGCGTCCTTGTCGGCATACTCGTAGTCGCGCTGTATGCGGGAGAACTCTTCCAGCTTGTAACTGGTCAAAGCCATCTTGCCATCAGGGTATATTCCCACGGATAGCAGCTCTTTATTCAACAGGAAGAACAGCTGTTGTTCATAAAAACGTTTGGTCCATTGATTTGCTCCTTCATAGTATAGGAACCAGGCCTGAAACCCACCCTTTCTCAGCAAATAATCACGGAGTACCGGAAAATGACTTTCACTTTTTAATAGTTTAGCTTCTATTACCTTCAGTTGCTCCTCCAATTATAACCCTCTCTTCCTCTAAAATAGATTTCTTTACCAGGGCTATTCAAACCATCCCTTGATCCAAAACCCGATCATCATTCCTACTGCGATTAGTCCCATGACTATAAGGGTTATGAAGTACCCTGAGTGCATTCTCAGTTCAGGCATGTAATCGAAATTCATACCGTAAACACCAACAATAAATGTCAGGGGGATAAAAATAGAAGCTATTATCGTCAGGGTCTTCATTATAGTGTTTAAGCGGAAGGAATTTAAAGAAATATAGCTGTCGCGCATATCTGCGGTAATTTCCCGATTTGATTCGATCATCTCGCTGATCTTAACCAGGTGGTCATCAATATCCTTAAAATGCATTTTTTCTTCCTTGGGGACTGGCAAATGGTCAGTGTTCATAATCTTATATATCAATTCCCGCATTGGTACCACCGTGCGCCGTAAGGATAGTAAGTGGTCCCGGATCTGATAAAGGGCATTAATAAATTCAGTTCCGGTAATAGTTTCAATTTGGCTGAGTCTGTCCTCCAACCCGTAAATAAGCGGGAAATATTCATCCACAATTACGTCCATCACAATATAGGCAAGATAGCGGGGGCCTTTAGCTAACGCAGATTGCTGGCATAGTCTTTGCCTTATGACACCAATTTGGGGGGAAGGAGCAAGATGAAAGGAAACCGCAAATTTAGGAGCTAGAAATAGATCAATCTCTTCTGCCTCAAGAGAAGCAGGATTTATGCTTTGCAGGACTAAAAAATCATAATCATCATAATGATCTAGTTTAGGACGTTGGAGATACTGGAAGCAATCTTCGATAGACAGGGGATGGAAATGGAAGAAATCGTGAAGTAATTTTGCTTCTTCTTCATCGGGGGCCTCGAAATCAATCCATGACCATTTAACGTCCGGCTGGGCAATACGGTTAAGCGAAGCATGGTCTATTATTTGATTATCGTTGGTGATCACCAATACATTGACCATATGCTGTCTAACAACTCCCTGAGTGCCGGTTAAAGCATTCTCTATCTTCAATTAATCAAAATAATATCATATTTTGACAGACTGCCCAAGGCCGGGAAAAGATTAGTTTTCATAACAACAGTCATTCTTGGTGAGTATATCAAATGAAGTGGTGGGCAAACAGCAAAAGAAAATATTCACAAAAATTGACCTTCACCGCTTCGCGGCATATATTTATATTAACCAGGAAACAGCTGAAGCTGAAGTACTGGCAGGTATCCTGATTCAAAGATTGCCAGAGAAATTCTTTTCCATCTCAGGGAAGTTGCCCGACAGCAATACCAGACCAATGGAGTAGCTGTAAAGGCCCGGTTAGAGTACAGGCCAATGCCTGGAAATAAGGACAGGGGAAGGGATCAGAGGAAAGAGAGCCGCGAAAGAGATTCTCAGCAATCCGCCATTTCGAAGAGTATCGCCCGGTACTCACTAATAATGGCCAATAATAACCGAATCAGTGCCAATAGGTGCAGGTGCCAGCCCGATCCTAACTGGCCGAGGAGAGATCAGGGTGCTAGAAAATAAGGAGGTACAGCGGTTAATGCTCAGTACCACACCAGAGTAAAGGGTCAACACTATTCATATAGATGTTGGCCCTTTTCTCATATCTTGCAATAATTATCTCCAATACAACTGAAATCCTGGTCAAAACCAAGATAATTATGTTAATCGCATGAACACAAGATGTAGTGTCCAGGCTGAATTAGTCCGGCAGGTCTGGTAGAATATATGCTGAACAGGGAAGCAGCCGGGCAAGAACTGGCGGATAGCCGGTTTGGATGGTCGCTGGGGCTAAGACTTCCCACGCGCTGGGAAACCAGTCTAAGTAATTTCTTGGAGAAACCAATGGCCTATTCAAAAAAGCTGGAAATGACCACCCTTGATAAAATGTTAGGGATTTATTGCCGCGATATACACAAAAATACCGAAGGTTTATGTGAGGACTGCCGGGCATTGCGGGAATATGCTCGCTTGCGCTTGGAGAAATGCCCTTATGGGGATAATAAACCGGTTTGCTCAGAATGTCCCATACATTGTTATCGTCCCGTAGTCAGGGAGGAGGTCAGGGAGGTCATGAAATACGCCGGTCCCCGCATGCTGAAAAACCATCCTGTTTTAGCGGTGCGGTATATGTACCGAAAAAAATTCAAAAGCCACCCAGACCGATTACAGAAGTAAATATCTGCGTTATATCGCCAAGACCGCTCGGTCGACGTACTAGAGGGTACGCCTCAATCGCGGTCTTCACTCATGCCTTGATCTGCCCTACAGTAATTCAAGCTTTTTGGCTGCTTTTATTTAAACTGATTGACATAGCCCTCCAGAGCTGATTTGGTAGTCCCGCCGGAAAACCGGTATTGAATTACTCCAGTTTTATCAATGATAAAAGTGGTAGGGATACCGGTGATACCATAAGCATCGGCGACTTTACCGCCTGTGTCCAGAAGCACCGTCATTGAGTAATTGTTGTCATTGATATATTTGCGTGCTTTTGCCTCTGTTTCCCGGGAGCCGTCGGTCAAGTTTATGGTCAGCAGCACCGCATCGTTACCTTGAGCAAATTCTGAAGCTGCCTGGTTGATCTCTGGCATCTCGGCCTTACAAGGCGGGCACCAGCTGGCCCAAAAATTCAATACTACCACCTTGCCGCGATAATCAGAGAGCCTTATAGTGCGCCCCTGTAAATCCTGCAAGGCTATTTCCGGAGCGGTCTTACCTTTGACGGTCCCCTGGCCGGATGAGACATCAGGCGATGTTGATCCAGGCGGGGACGTGGATTGAAGATGGCTATAGTAGCCATACCAGCCTAATGCTAATAGCACAACCACTAACACAATCCAAATTGAACGGCTTTGCGGCATAGTACTTCCTCCTTAGCTTCTTAAGATATCCCAAAGGTCAAATAGCCCAGTTTATCTGTATAAACAAGCAGACCGGCGATTATGAGGACTAAACCGGATACAATACTTATGGTGCGGTTATATTTATGCAGAAATTCCAGCAGGCTATGGGTCCGATCGAACAGGGCCGCGAAAAGGATGAAAGGCAGCCCCAATCCGGCTGAATACAACAGCAGCATAAATACGCCTTGCCCGATTGAATCAGCATTACTTGCCAGTAAAAGAGCCGAACCCAGAAAAGCCCCTACGCACGGGGTCCAACCGAATGCGAAGACCATCCCGAAAATGAGTGATTTCATGAAATTGAGTCCGGCCGGATTGTATTCCAGATGCTTATCAGTGTTAATAAAGTTTAGGTTTAAGATCCCAATAAAATTCAAACCTAAAAATATCATGATTATACCGCTTGCTTTCCGCATAACCAGAATATGCTCCTGTAAAAAGCTCCCGATAAGGGTGGCAGTGGCCCCCAAAGCCACAAATACGATACCCAAGCCGATCACAAAAGCCATTGAATTACTAACCAGCCGGGAGCGTCTGATTTGAGTTTTATCAGTTACCCCGGCCAAATAAAAAATATATACCGGCAAAAGGGGCAGGATACAGGGAGAGACAAAAGTAAGCAGGCCTTCTGCAAAACAAAGCAGGTAAGGGATTTCAGTCACTCTATCACCTCCCGGACAATTCAGTCCTAATTATTATAACTGATAAATCTCCTTTATAAATATTAGTCTATTACATTAAACATACCTTGACATTTACGTTGCGTATAGGTTTATAGTGATGGATGAAAGGGGGTTAGATATGGAATATACAGTGAAAAAATTGGCGCGGATAGCCGGGATCAGCCCTCGTACTTTGCGTTATTACGATGAAATCGGCCTGCTAAAACCAAATAGAACCAACTCAGCAGGATACCGTATCTACGGACAGTCCGAGATAGATCTCCTGCAACAAATATTATTTTACCGGGAACTGGGCGTAGGGCTGGATAAAATCAAAACCATAGTATCGGATCCTGACTTTAACCAAGTACTGGCTTTGCATGATCATCGGCGTGAGCTCTATTCCAGGAGGGAACAGCTTGATCAGCTTATCCAGACAGTTGAGCGTACAATAGCAGCGGCGGAAGGAGGTTACAGCATGAAGGATCAAGATAAATTTGCCGGATTTAAGAGACAAATGGTGGCAGAGAATGAGTCCAGGTATGGTAAGGAAATCCGGGCCAAGTATGGCGAGAAGGCGGTGGAGCAATCAAATCGAAAGGTGCTCAATATGACTCTTGAACAATACAATGAAGTGACCCGCCTGAACCAAGAGTTTATGGCCATACTCCAGGAAGCATTCCAAAGCGGTGATCCGGGCAGCGATTTGGCCCAGCGGGCAGCTGACCTGCACCGTCAATGGTTAAGTTACTACTGGAACAGTTACAGCAAGGAAGCTCATATGGGATTAGCTCAAATGTATGTGGATGATGAACGTTTCACTGCTTATTATGATGCCCAGCAACCAGGTACCGCGGCTTTTCTCAGAGATGCAGTTCGCATCTATACTGGGGTTGACCGCCAGTAGTCATTCGGATAATTTTAAATATATTGAGGCAATTTTCCGGGGATGGGGACCAGGCCGATATTGGGACTTGGTCACCATCCTCTCGTCCTTTTTCAAACAAACCCTCCAAGCAAACCGATAGATTGTATTCTCCTACCTATACTAAATTCCACAGCCAGGCGGTTATAAATAGTGAGCCTTTTAGGGAATGCTTTGCATGAAGCTATTTTGCCATCGTTACTTCAATCATATACCGGGCAGACAAGATTTTAGGAGGGGGATATCATGGACAAAATAAATTCCGACTGGCGGGCAATCTTGAAGCTAAGAATCTTAAAGGGCTGCTCCGTTGAAGAAACTGCTGCTATACTGGGAAAATCGACAATAGAAGTCGAGATTGGGCAATATCAGGCCCTATATTCCCTAGCCCAGACATTGGAGCAGTCCTGATATATACTGTGATTTCCCCTTAACGGCCAATATTGACGTAAGGGGAGGCCCATTAGTAAAATATGTAAAGGAGCCATTTTGCTGCCATTATTTGAAAGGAGATGTTATCATGACTGCCAAAAAGCATTTCACTGCGGAAGAAGCCAAGAATATTGGCGAGAAGTTGGGAATAGACTGGAGTAAATTTGACGTTGAACAATACCGGATGGGGATGGACGTTGAACTGGAACATGGGCTCCGCGATCCGCATACCAATGTCACCAATGACGATTCCCTGACAACGGGGAAGATTGCTCTGGCTCATTTAAATGAGTTTCCCGATTACTACACTCGCTTGGAGAAGATGGAAAAGGAAGCTGAAGCATTTTGGGAAGGCAAATAGACTCTGAAATTGGACGATTTGCGGTAGGTATATAAACATGGACTCTGCCAAGAGGAATTTTGATAAACTAGCCCCCGACTACGATGATAATCCCGGCCGTACCAAAATGGCTGCTAATATTGCCAGAGCAATTAAGAATGCGGTAAACTTGCAGCCTGATATGGAGGTTCTGGATTATGGCTGTGGAACGGGGCTCATTAGCCTCGAGATACAACCGCTGGTCAGTTCGATTTTATGCGTGGACAGTTCTAGAGGAATGCTTGATGTTCTGGACGAAAAACTAAGAAGCCAGAATATTTCCAATGTGCATACCTGTCAACTGGACCTGGATGAGGGAGAAGCCCTGGAAGGCGATTTTGACCTGGTAATATGCAGCATGACCCTGCACCATGTAAAAAAACCAGATGAATTAATCAGAACCTTTTTCGAGCATACCAAGTTGGGGGGCTTTATCTGCATTGCTGAGTTGGAACCAGACCGGGGACTTTTCCATGGTTATACCGAGGGAGTTTTTCATCATGGATTCGGTCTCGATTTAATGCGCAGCATGCTGGAAAAGGCAGGATTTACGGAAATAAATTTCAGAACTGCTACAGAAATAGTAAGGTTTGTGCCTGGTGGGCTGGCACCGTTTAAGGTATTTCTGGCCACTGCTTCCAAACCATTATAGACCAGGGCCTCTTGCCAGGCTTGGTCCGGATTACCTGTTGGATTCGGAGCGAATTTTTGCAGAACATACTGGAATAGAACCGGCACAAAGCGGCCAATGTTGTATAGTAAATAATATAGCAGGTTAGGGAGCGGGAGGATTCTTTATGAATGCGGGTTCAGACAAACAGAGAACCTTTAACAATCCTTTTATTACCCTAGCCCAGCCTAATTTTCGCTTCTATTGGATCGGCATGTGCATATCCCTGATAGGTAATTGGATGCAGAGTGTAGCTCAGCCCTGGCTTGCCTATTCGCTTACTCATTCCGCACTTTTGCTGGGTTTGGTTGGTGCCATGCAATACCTGCCCCCCTTACTTTTTTCCCTGCTGGCCGGGGCGGTAGTAGATCGCTTGCCTACCAAGCGGCTGCTGTATTTTACCCAGGCTGCTTCCAGCCTGATCGTAATTATACTGGCAATTCTGGTCTACGGCGGCCATGTGCGCTACTGGCACATCCTGGTCATGGCTGGCATGCTGGGACTGGTGAGTACTCTGGATATGCCTGCCCGGCAGGCTTTTGTCGTTCAACTGGTAAGAAAAGAAGACTTAATGAATGCCATTGCCCTTAACTCGGTAGCCTTTAATACCGCCAGGGTAATCGGTCCTGCCATCGCTGGAATTTTAATGGGGTATTATGGAGCAGGCATTTGTTTTTTGCTAAATGGAATTAGTTTTGCTGCGGTTTTGATCAGCTTATTCTTTATTGTGCCTATTCCGGTGGAAATGGCGGAGACGGCTCATAAAAATATACTGGCTGAAATCAAAACCGGTTTGAGGTATGTCCGCGAACATCGTATAATTCTGGAGTCTATAGTCCTGATGGCTATCATTGGTACCTTTGCGCTGAATAATAACGTGCTGGTCCCGGTATTTAACCAGGAAGTTCTTCAACAGGGAGAGCGCAGTCTGGGCTTCCTGCTATCCTTTGCCGGAGCCGGATCCCTGATAGGAGCACTGATTATTGCAGCAATAAGCCGCTCGGGCCCAAGGAGAGCAATAGTATATGTGGGACCGGTAATCATCGGTTTATTACTGATATTGAATAGTCTGAACCAGAGTTTCTGGCTGACTGGCTTCTATCTGGCTGCTACAGGATTATTTTTTAATCTATTTTCCTCCACTATTAATACCACTGTCCAGATGAATACCCCTGATTACCTGCGCGGCCGGGTGATGAGCCTCTATACCCTGGTATTTGTTGGCTCGACCCCGGTGGGTAATCTATACGCTGGCTGGAGTGATGAATTTTGGGGACCCCAGTATGGTTTTGCTGCCTGTGGTGCTATGGTTTTAATCCTGCTGTTGGGGGTTTATATTCTGGATATGATTATGAGCAAAAGGCGGTCAGTGAAAAGTCTTGCTGATTAATCTTTTTTGACTTAACCTGGGACAACCATCTCGGGTAGAGACTATTAAAGCTATACGAAGGTTTAGGGAAGGTGGCTGGCGTTGAGGAGCGATAAAAAACATACCCCGTCTAAGGTGGCACTGGTTGGATGCCGGGACTACGACGGTCAAAGGGTCGCAGAAGCGGTGGCTAAAGGTTTGCGGTTCATCGGTGGAATTGAAACTATGGTTAAGCCCGGGGAAAAAATTCTGCTTAAACCTAATCTTTTGGCCCCTGATCCGCCGGAGAAATGCGTTACTACCCATCCGGCGGTATTTAGAGCAGTGGCAGAGCTGCTTCTCAAGGCAGGTGCGGTAGTCTCGTTTGGCGATTCACCCGGGGTGGGGTCTACCGCCCGTGCGGCCCGGCGATCCGGATTAGCAGCCGTAGCGAATGACCTGGATTTAGCCTGGGCCGACTTTAGTAATGGTGAACAGGTATTTCATGCGGATGGAGTTCAGAATAAGAGATTTTACGTGGCTAAAGGGGTATTGGATAGTAATGCACTGATCAGCTTACCCAAGCTCAAGACCCATGGCCTGACGCGATTGACCGGGGCTATAAAAAATCAATTTGGATGTATTCCCGGTCTTCTTAAAGGTGAATTCCATGTAAAACTATCCAACCCGGATCAATTTGCCCGCATGCTGGTCGATTTGAATCTGTATTTAAAGCCCCGGCTGTATATTATGGACGGTATTATGGCCATGGAGGGAAATGGTCCCCGGGGCGGAACCCCGAAGAATATGGGAGTACTGCTGTTCTCTGCTGATCCGGTGGCTCTCGATGCAACCGTCTGCCGCCTGGTTGCCTTGCGTCCTGAAGACGTCCCGCTGCTCAAACACGCTCAGGAAATGGGACTTGGAACTTATCAGCAGGAAAATATTGAGCTGTTGGGTGATCCCTTGCAGGAATTCGTGCAACGGGATTTCAAGAACAGGCGAAAATCGGGAAAATGGATTCAGAGTCCCTGGCTGCGCAACCAGATAGTGGCTCGGCCCTGCATCGATAACAGTCGATGTATTAAATGCGGGATCTGCGTTGACGCCTGCCCGGTAAAACCAGCGGTGGTTGATTGGGGGAGAGAAGAAAAGACAGAACCACCGGTTTATGAATATAACCGGTGCATTCGCTGTTATTGTTGTCAGGAAATGTGCCCGGAAGCGGCTATCGATCTGCAAGTCCCATGGTTGGGTCGGATATTGACTCCCTTAAAACCAATGTAAATAGTTGACCCACCATCTGGCTAACGCCAGGAGCAAAGGCAGGTCTCGGCTATATCGATGACAGAGAATATTACAAAGCCCATAAAGCTCAGAACTACTATACCTGCGTACATATCAAGATAATTGACCCGCATCCAGGCATCCATTATGAAATAGCCCATCCCATATTCAGTCCCAAAGGTTTCAGTAAAGAATAATATCGATACCGCCGTACCCAGGGCTAGCCGGGTAGCAGTCAGGACCTCGGGCAAAGACGCGGGAACAATTATTTCCGTTAACTTCTGCAGCTTGCTGGCGCCCAAGGACTGCAAGGAATGGAAAGTCTCAGCTGGTATCGATTTTACTGCATCCCGGGAGGTAATAATCACCTGGAATATTACTATCAGTACTATCATAATCAGCTTGGACAGTTCACCCAGACCAAAGAGGAGCATAACCACCGGAAGCAAAGCCAGTTTGGGAACTGGGTAGGTGAAGTAAACCAGCGGTGACAGTAGTTTGTCGATGCGCTGGAAGTATCCCATTAAATACCCCAAGGGAACCCCTAAGAGCACTGCCAACATAATCCCAGCCACAATACGCCCCAGGCTGTATACCAGATGACTGGACATTTTGGCGGCAAAAATTTCGATGATATTGTTAAATACGGCCCAAGGAGAAGGTACGATAGGGAGACTTATGAGCTCCGCCAATACCCACCAGGCAATGATTATTACTATAAAGCTGTTAAGCGCACCCAGCCATTTGTTGGAGGTCAAGCAGATCAGTCCTTGCTCAATGTTTTTCTAAGTCTCATGGCCATGGTATGATATTCATCCCGGAGGCGCAGGTTATCCATCTGGAAACAGGGATTATCTATAATCTCCAGTATCCGGCCCGGGGGCGGCGAAAACACCACTATTTTGCTCCCCAGATAGAGGGCTTCATCTACACTGTGTGTCACGAAAATCGTGGTTACGCTATTTTCCTTCCATATCTTCAGAAATAACTCCTGCATTTCTTCCCTGGTTATAGCATCCAGGGCTGAGAAGGGTTCGTCCATCAGCAGTAAATCAGGCTTCATTATGAATGCCCTGGCAATAGCTACCCTTTGCTGCTGACCGCCGCTGAGTTCCTTGGGGAACCTATCCAGGAGGGAATCGATATCCAACTGTTTCAGTATATAACTAACATATTCGTCCCGTTTAGCTTGATCTTTCTTGATTTTTATTCCCAAAAGAGCATTTTGACGCACCGTTTTCCAGGGCAGCAGTCCATAGTTTTGCAGTATCATTCCTATGTGCTGCAGCTTAGGATTGACCGGCTGTCCATCAATAGTTACTATTCCGGCATATTTCTTTTGGATGCCGGCCAGTACATAAAGAAATGTGGATTTTCCACATCCCGATGGGCCAATGACGGTAATTATCTCTCCGCTTGGAATATCCAGACTCAGCCGGTCCAAGGCCAAAACCAGCCCGGTTTTAGCGTGGTAACAGACTGACAGGTCTTTAACTTCAATCACTAAAACTACCTCAGTACTTCTGTGTTAATTAGGCCCTCATAGGTGAAGGTGGTCTTCACCAGTTGTTTTGCCTGCATCCAGGCCATGACATCGTTGAAAATCGTCTCGGAAGGCAGCTCAGCTTTATTATACTTGGGCATTTTAATAATGTCCTTGACACCTTCTGGGAATCCCATGCCTGCGATGACAAAGTCGATATAAGATGCAGTGGGTTCGGTCTGCAAATAAGCAATGGCGTCATTGTAAGCTCTCATCACAGCCTTGATTTCTTCAGGATTATTCCTAAGGGTTTCAGCGGTAAAAGCAACGGTCACGCACTTATTGGCCAGTTTATCGGTGTCGGTCAATACCGAAGCCCCATCCTTAATGGCCAGACTGGAAAACGGTTGGACCATGATAGCGGCATCCACCTTGCCACCCTGCAGCATCTCCAGCCGGGTAGGTAATTGCGGTATAATCACCTTGTTTATGTCACCCGGCTGCAGTTGGCCAGTTGCCAGCATGCGATCCAGGGTATACTCCATGACCGTATTGCTGGACAAGCCCACATTCCTGCCCTTGAGGCCATTGACCGAGGTAATTCCGGTCCCTTTGCCCGCAATAAGCTCGATGGTCCCGTCGGTCTTGGAACACATGCGCAGATCTATGCCGCCGGCATTGGCAAAGATGACTGCCACCATATCCGATACAACCCCGTCTAACTGACCGCTCTGGAGAGCACTGTCCCGATCTTTGGCACTTTTAAACGGGACTATTTTGACATTGACCCCTTCCTTTATGTAGTAACCATTTTTATCAGCAATCAGGAAAGGTACCGAGTCAACATCGGGCATGATACCAATAGTAATAGTCTTGGTGGATACCGAGGGGGACTTGTCCTTGCTGCAGCCAGCAGAGAATACTGCCAGAACCAGGATAAGCAGCAAAATTAAAGGTCTTTTCATTACGAATCTCCTTTGTAAAAAATATAGCTTACATTATATACCAACACTCAAGGATTCTCTACAAACATCTACCAACATTGTATACTAACTTTGCAGTTGCTGGTCTATCCAGCGAATAACCTGGCGGTAGAAAAGCAATTCCAAATGATTCACATTCATGGTGGTTTTTACTTTGATTTTGGCACCACCCCTGGCTATTCCATCGGTATTTAGGACACTATCTACAAAAACCACTCCATCACTAGGGGCGGAAACATCGCCGGGTATGGGTCCAAACATATGGTTGGTGCCGGCCAGGACAAATACCTCAATTCCAGGCTGCATGCCCGCCTTTTCCAGTTTCGATATCAAGTGGCCGCCATCGGCAATGGCAGCATCGATTCCTCTTGAATGACTAATAAAGCCGTGGCCTCCGTAATAGGTGGTCCACCAGTCAGCCTGGGTCATATCCAGGGGATATTGGTCCTTCCATTTATAGAGCATCTGACACTGGCCCGGAAAAGTACCGTCGCCATATATGGCCTGGGCGGTAGTATCGACAGATGAACCCAGGTAATTAATACGGTCCCAGGCGATAACCCCGTTACTGCTGGTCAAATAAATCGGTATCGAGATAGAGGGATTACGGAAAGCAAAATCCGATCCCAGATTTGGTGTACCCAGCATGATGCATCGTCGGACATCACCGCGATATTTGCTGCTGCACAGATTGGACATGTATATCCTGGCTGCCAAGCCCCCTTTACTATGAGCAATAAGATCAACCTCTTTGGTTTTACACATGGTTTTGACCTGGTCAATAGCATGAGCCAGGGTTTCTGCCTGGTAAAAGTTGTCTCCGTGGAGATGGGCAAAGGTCAAGGCGAACACGCGATAACCAAGCTGGACTAAGTGCTGCTGCATCCCATCGTATCCGAGATTGTACAGATTGACGAAAGAAATGGCATCCATACCGGCTCCAGGGATTAAAACTACTGGAATAGGATTGCGATTTTGCTGCCAACCAGGGGCCAGGTGGAGCAGGTATTGATCCGCAGTGGGCCGAGCGCTGCCAAAGGTCCTGATGATATTGGTATCCACATGCTGGTTAGACTTGCAAAATGGTTCGCGGTGGTTGTACAGAGCGGGTACGTGACAGGATAGGATGCCATCCCAATAGTTGGCACTATTGGGCACTTGAACCCGGTGATTGAACAGAATAGATATAAGATCGTCAAATTTACCCATGATCACCAATCCTCCTATTTGCCGCCGGCAAAAAGGGCGGTGTCGACAATTGAAATGGGGTTTATGCAAATCTCGCTAAAATATTGTTATTACCTTGGAGATAAGATAATACCGAAAATTAGTGTAATGGAAAAACCTTCGTATGGCCAGTAATTTTTTTGCTATAGGGATTAAATGCACGAGGAAAATATTGCAAAGCAATATCGAAAAATTGTACTTGATTTCATAAGCCGCACCATTTAATATAAACATATAAATTGTATCAAATTAGTCCAATTTAGAAAGGTATGAGGAAATTGCAGATTACCCGCCAGACCGAGTACGCCATCAAGACCCTCATAGAACTGGGTGGAATTCCCTACGGCCAGCTTTTATCCAGCAAAATTATTTCGCAAAGGCATAATATTCCCGAGGATTTTCTGCATAAAACCATTCAGATGCTATCCCGGGCCGGTTTGGTGGCAACTCAACGGGGCATTCAAGGAGGAGTAAGACTGGGTCGTCCTTTGGATAAGATCACGCTGGCAGATGTGATCGAAGCCATGGAAGGACCGATTGCCCTTAATGTGTGTCTCAGTCCTGGGTACCAATGCGAAAACCAGGCTGCTTGCCAGGTTCGAAAAGCCTTAGCCCGGGCCCAAAAGGCCATGGTTAAGGAACTCAAAAAAACCAGCCTGGCTGAAATGGCAGCAGCAGAAACAGGGGAAGGCAACGTCTGAAAAATAACCAAACATTGGCGTCAATCGTTAAAAGCAATCAGAATGAGAAGAATGGGGAGGGAATATTAATGTTTTGCAACCAATGTGAACAGACATCCAAGGGAACCGGCTGCGTCACTATCGGCGTATGCGGCAAAAAACCAGAAGTGGCAGCTTTGCTTGACCTGCTGACCTATGCGGTTAGCCAGATGTCAGAAGTGGGCCGCCAGGCCAGGATTAAGGGAACAACCGATTCCGGGATGAACCATCTGACATCCAAAGCCCTATTTGTCACCTTGACCAATGTGAATTTTGATCCCGGTGCAATTGAGAAATGTATTCGGGAAGTAATCGATACAACCCGGGATATGGCAACTAAGATCGGGATCGGAACGGAATTCATTTTCAAACCGGCTGATAATTTGGCGGGATTGATTAAGCAGGGTGAAGAAATAGGTTATCCGGGCAGCAAGGAGCAAGATCCGGATATTCGTTCCCTGAAAGAAATATTGTTATATGGAATGAGAGGGGTAGCTGCTTATGCCTACCACGCGGCTATACTAGGTAAGGAAGACGATTCGGTCTATGCTTTTATTCACGAAGCCATGGCCAGCCTCATAGGACCCGACCGCCCGATGGAAGAGTGGCTGGGTCTGGTTCTTAAATGCGGCGAAATCAACCTTAAGGCTATGGAATTGCTGGATGCCGGAAATACCGAAGCTTTTGGCCATCCCCAACCTACAGAGGTGCAACTTGGGCATGTACAGGGTAAATGCATACTGATCTCAGGGCATGACCTAGAGGACCTCAAGGATCTGCTGGAACAGACCGCAGGTACGGGCATCAACATCTACACCCATGGGGAAATGCTGCCTGCCCACGGTTATCCCGAACTTAAGAAATATACCCACCTGGTTGGTCACTATGGTACTGCCTGGCAGAACCAGAAGAAAGAATTTGCTGCCTTCCCGGGTGCGATCCTGATGACCACCAACTGTATCCAGGAACCTGCAGCCAGTTATGCGGCCGGCATATTTACGACCGGTGCGGTTGGTTGGCCGGGAACAGTCCACATAGACAACCATGATTTCCGGCCGGTAATAGAAAAAGCGCTGGAATTACCTGGTTTTGCTGAGAATACTGACAGCGGCTCGGTTTTAACCGGTTTTGCCCGCAATGCGGTTTTAGGAGTAGCTGATAAGGTTATCGAAGCGGTTAAGAGCGGGGCTATAAAGAGGTTTGTGCTGGTAGGGGGATGTGACGGGGCCAAGTCGGGCCGCAATTATTACACAGAACTAGTCGATCGCCTGCCCGGTGATACCGTGGTGCTGACCCTGGCTTGCGGGAAATTCCGCTTCTTCGATCATAAACTCGGGGACATAGGCGGAATTCCCAGACTACTGGATATTGGCCAATGCAATGATGCCTACTCGGCGGTACAAATAGCGGTGGCTCTAGCCGATGCTTTTAACTGCGGGGTCAATGACCTGCCCTTAGCGATGGTATTGTCATGGTACGAACAAAAGGCGGTATCAATTTTGCTGACCCTGCTTTATCTGGATATCAGGAACATCCGCCTCGGACCCAGTCTGCCGGCTTTTGTATCACCCAATGTACTCCAGGTGCTGGTCGATAAATTTGGTATCAAACCGATCGCTACTGTGGATGAAGATCTGCGGGCCATAGTTGGTTAAGGAAGGGGATTAGACAATGGCAAAAGGGACTCCTATCAATATCGGTGAATATTTGGGACGCACCTTAAGACCGCTTGATTTCATCGAGTACCAGGAGGGGGCGGTGGTGAGCAAAACCTTGATACAGCAGCCGACCGGGACCGTCACCCTATTTGCGTTCGCCAAAGGGCAGGGTTTAAGTGAGCATAGTGCCCCATTCAACGCCATGGCAGTGGTCCTGGACGGGCAGGCGGAGATCAGGATTGCCGGGGAGCTCCACCAGGTGGGAACTGGCGAGATGATCATAATGCCCGCCAATGTGCCTCATGCTTTAGATGCCCGCCAGGATTTCAAGATGCTGTTGATTATGATTAAGTCCTAGCCAAGGTATCTTAGTTGCTTGGCCCCAGTGACGATAAGGAGAGAACCGGATATGGTGATGCGAAGTATTATAAAAATTGATGAAGAGTTGTGCAATGGCTGTGGCGCCTGTATCTCACCTTGTGCGGAGGGCGCCCTGGCCCTGGTCGACGGCAAGGCCAAGGTCATAAGGGACGAGCTTTGCGATGGAGCTGGATTTTGCTTGGGCGTCTGCCCTGTGGGGGCTCTGTCTCTGGAGATAAGGGAAACAGATCTTTTTTCGGAAACAGCTGTAGAGGAGATCAAGAAAACGCCTCCTCGACACTATATTGCTCAGCTTTGCAGTTTTTGCTCGGCCAGTGAAGACCAAGCTTATTTATTACCGATTAAACATCAAGGGGAATCCACCTGGGTGTGCACCCGCTGCCTGCCCCGCCTCATACACGGATAAAATAGGTCTTCGATTCAACAGCATAAACTCGCTTGTGGAACTTCCCGCCTCTATGCCATAATTAACGGGTAAGGGGGCGGGCAGTTCCCTTTTCTGACTACATAGAACAAAATCGGACATTTCTTAGGGCTTTGTTGAAGGGGAGCATGTTTGTAGGAAAATCCTTCCTGACCCTGCTTATTGTTATGGTGGGGGACTTAATTCTGAAACGGGTGCAGTAAGAAGATGGATCTTAAACTGTTATTTACAACCGCTTTTATTGTGGCTTTATCGGGGGCTATGATCCCGGGACCTATGCTGTCAACGGCCATAGCTGAAACCCTGCGCCGTGATTGGCGGGTTGGACCTTACATGGTCTTGGGGCATGGCGTACTGGAGATTGCCCTGATACTGGCTTTGGTGGCAGGCTTGGCAGGATTCCTGGTCCGCCCTGAGGTAAGTATGGTGATAGCCATAGTTGGCGGCATCGTGCTGGTTTTCCTGGGAGGGATGATGAGCCGGGATTTGCTCCAAAGCCGGATTTCTTTGGAGATAGATCCTTCCTCTCCGTCCAGTCAGATCCGGATTCATCCCGTGGCAGCCGGGGCGGCAGTCAGCCTGGCCAATCCCTACTGGTGGCTGTGGTGGGCAACCATAGGGTTGACTTATATTAGTCTGGCCATGAAGAGCGGCTCACTAGGGATAATGGCCTTTTTCAGCGGGCATATAAGTGCTGATTTGGCTTGGTATTCGATAGTCTCCATAGTTATCAGCGGTGGCCGCAAGTTCTTTAATCCCACTGTATATAAAGCCATTTTGGGTTTTTGTGCTTTATTTCTAATCGGCACCGGGGCTTATTTTATTTATAGCGGGTTGGTCGGTTGAGTGGGGATATGGTTTTGTTAATTGCGAATGCTGCCAAACGTACTGATCAGTTAATCAAGCAAGCTTGTCATCAGCAATTCAATTACTACCTGGTCGGTAGGAAAGGCCAGAGGTGGAATTGATTCCAGCGGGAAATAAGCCAGTTCGACCAGGTCATCACCGGGCATCATAATACCACCGCTCACTTCCGCCAGGAACCATATCCCCACTGTATGACAGTTGGGATCATGGAAGTTCGACTGGACCGTAAACACCTTCCTGATTTCAATTTCCAGATTGGTTTCCTCAACAAACTCACGTTTTATACCACTATAAACATCTTCGTGATACTCCAGGTAACCGCAGGGAATGCACCAGAGATCACGATAGGTCCCGCCCTTTCGCCTTCCCAGGAGGAGATGGTTGTGCTCGTTCATGACGATGGCAGCTACCCCGACAATGGGATTTTCATAAAAAATATATGAGCAGGCGGCGCAAGTCAGGCGCAGTTGTTCAACCTGTTGGCGATAATGAAGTCTTCCTCCGCATTTAGGGCAATAGAAAAATCTCTGCCGGTTTTGATTAGTCAAGTTTAGCACCTTCCCATGCCGGATTTATTTTGATTTATATGGGTAACCAAAGAATCCATTGAGTGGGCCGGGTGGTTAATTCCAATTAGTTAATTATCGCCCCGGCGATTGCTAATAATATTATAAAAGAAGGCGGGCAGCGATGTCACACACCGGCCTTCAATATGCTGCGAGCATTATAAAGTCTTGATTGGCATTTGCGGCCATGGACGGAGTTGCGAAGCAATCAAGTCACTTCGGGCAGATATCGCAGCTTAAAGAATGTGAAATGTATAGCTTACACAAAACTTGACAATGATATTGTCAAGTTATATATTCTCATTAAGGACATTGTCGGGAGGAAGCATTGTGGTAGACGTATCTCGTGATCAGCCTGTATATAACATCAGCATAGCCGCTGAACTAGTTGGAGTTCATCCGCGGACACTGAGGATATACGAGGAGACCGGCCTGATTTACCCGGCCCGAACCGGGGGAAATACCAGGCTGTTTTCCAATGCTGATATTGAACTATGTCTGCGCATCCGTTTCCTAACCCAGGAAATGGGACTTAACCTGGCCGGAGTCAAACTTATTCTCATGTTGGAACAGAGTTTCAATTTTCGCATAGAGGATTGGTGCAGATAAGGCCTCGGCAGGGCGAATAGGCAAAAAATATTTTAGGAGGTGTTTTGCATGGGAAAAGCGGTAGGAATAGATTTGGGAACTACCAACTCCGCGGTTGCGATCATGGAGTCGGGTAAGCCAGTAATTATCGTTAACGCAGAAGGAGATAGGGTTACCCCGTCAGTAGTAGCGTTTACCAAGGATAACCGGCGCCTGGTCGGTACCCTGGCCAAACGCCAGGCGATTATGAATCCTGAAGCTACCATATATTCGGCCAAGCGTTTTATTGGCCGCAAGTACGATGAAGTAACCGCGGAAATGAGGATAGTACCGTACAAAGTGGTCCGTGGTGATAATGATAAGGTCTATTTTCATATCCAGGAAAAACGGTATGCTCCCGAGGAAATAAGCGCTCAGGTGCTGCGCAAGCTAGTCGATGACGCCAACAACTACCTGGGAGAGAAGATTACTGATGCGGTTATAACCGTACCGGCCTATTTTAATGATGCCCAGCGCCAGGCAACCAAGGATGCCGGGCAGATCGCGGGTTTAAATGTTTTGCGGATCATCAATGAACCGACTGCAGCGGCTCTCTCCTACGGACTGGACAGCCACAAAAACCAAACCGTCATGATATTTGATTTGGGCGGCGGAACCTTTGACGTGTCCATCCTGGATATCGGGGACGGAGTAGTGGAGGTCCGCTCAACTTCAGGTGATACTCACCTGGGCGGCGATGATTTCGATAAACTGGTGGTTGACTATTTAGCCGAGGAGTTTATCAAGACAGACGGTATCGATCTGCGCAAGGACAAGCAAGCTCTGCAAAGACTGTATGAAGCTGCCGAGAAGGCTAAAGTGGAGTTGTCCAGCACTACTACTACCAACATTACGCTGCCGTTTGTCACTGCGGATGCTAATGGTCCGCGTCACCTGGATATCAAACTGACCCGGGCCAAATTTGACGATCTGACTCATGAATTACTGGAGCGCTGCATGATCTCTGTCAAGCAGGCACTGAAAGATGGTAACCTGACTGAAAAAGACCTGGATGAAGTGATCCTGGTAGGTGGTTCCACCCGTGTGCCGGCGGTCCAGGAGTTGGTTAGATCCTTCACGGGCAAGGAACCGAATATGTCGGTGAATCCGGATGAGGTAGTGGCTCTGGGTGCAGCCGTGCAGGCAGCGATCATCACCGGTGAGGTGAAAGACGTATTATTGCTGGATGTTACCCCGCTGTCACTGGGTTTGGAGACTATGGGCGGGGTCATGACCAAGTTGATCGACCGCAATACCACCATTCCTTGCCAAAGGACGGAGGTTTTCAGTACTGCTGAGGACAACCAGCCTTCGGTGGATATAGTTGTCTTGCAGGGTGAAAGGGAAATGGCCCGCGATAACCGCCAGATAGGGCGTTTCCGACTGGATGGCATTGCCCCTGCGCCAAGAGGTGTTCCTCAAGTCGAGGTGACCTTCGATATCGATACCAATGGAATTTTGAGTGTATCGGCGCGAGATAAGTCTACCAATAAAGAACAGAAGATTACTATCAGTGGTTCAACCAATCTGGAAAAAGACGATATCGATCGTATGATCAAAGATGCCGCAGCCCATGCGGCCGAGGATAAAAAGCGCCGGGAGAACGTTGATTTGAAGAACGAGGCGGATGCCCTGGCACATGGATTAGCCCGTACTCTGAAAGAAATGGGTGACCGGGTACCGGTACATGAGAAAGCCCGTACCGAGCAGCTGATCGCGGACGCCAAAGCTGCTATTGAAGCCGAGACTCCCACCGAAAAACTGCGGGAGCTGATCAGCGACCTGCAGCAGGCGGTTCAAAGCCTGGCTAATGCTGCCAGCCAGCCAGGACCATCCGGCCAGGGGAGCAGTGGCAGTGATGATACCATAGATGCAGATTTTGAGGAGAATTAAGCCAGGCATCTGATAAATAGCTCCTATTCTTCCAATAGGGTGGGTGATGAGATTTGGAATACAAGGATTACTATAAAGCTCTGGGCATAAACAAAACTGCCAGCCAGAAGGAGGTCCAGGCCGCTTACCGGAAGCTGGCCCGCAAACTGCACCCGGATGTAAATAAAAGCCCGGATGCGGAAGACCGATTCAAGGAGATCAATGAAGCCTATGAGGTCTTAAAGGACACGGAAAAACGTAAACGTTACGATACCCTGGGAGCCAATTGGCGCGAAGGTCAGGGTGGCACTCCGCCGCCGGGTTGGGAAAACGCCCACTTCGATTTTAGCGATGGGATGGGGGGCTTTGCATTCCAGGGTGGAAATGCCGGGCAATTCAGCGATTTCTTTGAAGGGCTTTTTGGCCGGGGCCGGGCGCGTACCTATGCTGGCCAGGATATGCAGGGCTGGGCCATGCGGGGACAGGACCAGGAATCGGACATCGAACTCACCTTGGAGGAAGCTTATCATGGAGTCAAAAAGTCGATCCGGCTTCAATCAATGGAGCCGGAGGGTGATTCATATGTACCCAAGAGCAAAGAGATAAACGTCAATATACCCGCCGGGGTGATGGAAGGGAAACGGATCCGCTTGAGCGGACAGGGCGCACCGGGTATAGGCGGGGGGCCTAACGGCGACCTTTATTTAAAGGTTCACATTCTGCCCAACAATATTTTTACCGTGAATGGTTCAGACCTTGAGGAGGAAGTACTGCTAAGCCCCTGGGAGGCCGCCCTGGGTGCCAAGGTCGAGATAACTACCATGACGGGTAAAGTGAATCTGACCATTCCGGCCGGGGTGCAATCCGGTCAGAAACTGCGTCTGCGGGGTAAAGGGATGCCAATTGGGCGAAGTGGTCATGGCGACCTGTATGCCATTATGAAGATAGTAGTACCCAAAAACCTTAGTAAAGAGGAACGTAAATTATTCGAAGAATTATCCCGGGTGTCCAGTTACAATCCCAGGTCAGGCGGAAAGGAGGCGTAGGCAGCATGCAGTACCGTCACTATTATCTGGTCTTGCGACGTTCTCCGGCCCGGGATGGGATGCTGACCCTGATGGAAACTGCCGGTCAGGCTGGTGTTCATCCGGAATTATTGCTGAGGTTGGTGGATTTGGGCCTAATCGAACCGGTGCAGACCAACCCGGAGTTGTTATTCGTACCGGAGACGGTGGGCTACATTGGCAAGGCTTTGCGCCTGCGTAACCAGCTGGGGATAAATTGGGCCGGCGTTGGCCTGGTCATGGACCTTTTAGAACGCATCGGGGAATTGGAGAAAGAAATTCAGAGGTTAAGGAACCAATAAGGTAGGGATAACGATTCCCTGTGGGAGGTGTAAATAGATGGACATAAACAAATTGACCGAGAAGTCTCGGGAAGCAATTCATGAGGCGGAGAGTATGGCGGCTGGATTGGGACACCAGGAAGTGGACGTGGAGCACCTGTTTCTGGCTCTGCTGCAGCAGGCGGATGGCTTGATACCACGTCTGATTGACCGTGCCGGGGTTGACCCCGGTGCGATCATGAGCGCCCTCCAGGAAAACCTGGGCAAACGTCCCCGTATTTCTGGAGGAAGTACCGAAGCCGGAAAAGTATATGTAACCCAACGTTTAAATCAGTTATTGGCCAGGGCTGAGCAAGAAGCCACCCGTTTGAAGGATGACTATGTGAGTGTTGAGCATTTGGTCCTGGCTATGTTTGAAGAGGGGGCATCCGGGGTTTCTGCTCGTATCATGAAACAAACCGGATTAAGCCGGGATAAGTTTCTTAATGCTTTGACGGCAGTGCGGGGCAACCAGCGGGTAACCAGTCCCAATCCGGAGAATACCTATGAAGCCCTGGAGCGCTATGGGCGTGATTTGGTGGCCCTGGTGCGGGCCAACAAGTTGGATCCGGTGATTGGCCGGGATAGTGAGATAAGAGACGTTATATTGATACTATCGCGTAAACGCAAAAACAATCCGGTATTAATAGGGGAACCCGGGGTTGGCAAAACCGCCATCGTAGAAGGATTGGCCCACCGGATTGTCCGCAATGATGTGCCGGAAAGCCTGAAGAACAAAACCATTTTCGAATTGGATATGGGGGCCCTGGTGGCCGGAGCCAAATACCGGGGTGAATTTGAAGAGAGGCTTAAGGCAGTACTGGAGGAAGTAACCAAGAGCGAGGGGCGTATCATCCTCTTTATCGACGAGCTGCACAATATCGTGGGAGCGGGTAAGGCAGAAGGATCCATGGACGCCGGCAACATGCTCAAACCGATGCTGGCCCGGGGTGAGCTTCACTGTATCGGGGCCACCACCCTCGATGAATATCGAAAACACATTGAAAAAGATGCAGCCCTGGAGCGCCGTTTCCAGCCGGTAATGGTGGATGAGCCCACGGTCGAGGATACTATTTCCATTTTGAGAGGCTTGAAAGAGCGTTTTGAGGTTTTTCATGGGGTCAAGATCCATGATAATGCCCTGGTGGGCGCAGCGGTGCTTTCCAATCGATATATCTCGGACCGGTTTTTACCTGATAAAGCCATTGACCTGGTTGATCAGGCCTGCGCTATGGTCCGGACCGAAATAGATTCAATGCCGGCCGAATTGGACGAGATATCCCGGCGGATAATGCAGCTGGAGATTGAAGAAGCGGCCCTGAGTAAAGAAAAGGACCCGGCCAGCCAGGAGCGTCTCCAGAACCTGCAGAAGGAACTGGCTGATATAAGAAACAAGTCTGATTCCATGCGGGCCAAGTGGGAGGCGGAAAAGAATGCCATCCATAAGGTAACCGCTTTGCGGGAAGAAATAGATAGAACCAGACAGGAAATCGAGCGGGCCGAACGCGAATACAACCTGAACAAGGCGGCTGAATTAAAGTACGGCCAGTTGCCGGAGTTGGAGAGAAGGCTGCAGGCCGAAGAAGAATTTATGGCCCGTAAACAGGGCCCGGTTAGCGTCCTCAGTGAAGAGGTAACCGAGGAACAGGTAGCCCGGATAATATCCAGATGGACCGGAATCCCGCTCACCCGGTTAGTGGAAGGGGAAAGGGAGAAGCTGCTGCGCCTGGATGAAATCCTGCATGAGCGGCTGATTGGCCAGGATGAGGCGGTAAGCCTGGTGGCCGATGCTATAATTCGTGCCCGGGCCGGCATCAAGGACCCCAGGCGGCCGATTGGCTCATTCATCTTCCTTGGTCCCACCGGGGTAGGAAAGACAGAGCTGGCTAAAACCCTGGCCCAGGCCTTGTTTGACTCGGATAAAAACATCATCCGTATCGATATGAGTGAATACATGGAAAAGCATACCGTTTCCCGCTTGATTGGTGCGCCTCCCGGTTACATCGGCTATGATGAGGGTGGTCAGCTGACCGAGGCGGTACGCCGTAAACCTTATTCAGTTGTCCTTTTCGATGAAATCGAAAAAGCGCATCATGATGTATTCAATGTTTTGCTGCAGGTTTTGGACGATGGGCGCATTACTGATTCACATGGGCGCACAGTTGACTTTAAAAATACCATTATTATTATGACTTCCAACCTGGGGTCACAATACTTGCTGGAGGGCATCAACGAGAAAGGGGAAATCAGCGAAACCACCCGCGAATTGGTTATGAATGAACTGCATAAGTGGTTCCGCCCGGAATTCCTGAACCGGGTGGATGAGACGGTATTGTTCAAACCGCTTACCCTGCCGGAGATAGAACAGATAGTAGAGCTGATGGTAAACGATCTGCGCAGCCGTTTGCAGGATCGTCAGATCAAACTCGAGCTGAGCGAACCCGCCAAGCTATTCATAGCCGCGGAAGGCTATGATCCCGTATTTGGCGCCCGTCCCCTGAAACGGTTCCTGCAGAGCCGGTTGGAAACCTTGGTAGGCCGGGCTCTGGTCAGCGGTCAGGTGGTGGATGGCGCAGCCATCAAGGTGGATAGCCATGAAGGTAAGCTGACTATAGACTGGGTAAATCCCTAAAATTTGGCCGGTAATATCGGAGCAAGCGGGGCAGAACAAAGGCTGTCCCGCTTTTTTAACGCCCTGAGGTATAACTTGCAGTTATTTCAATACTAGCTATAGATGTGCTATACTCGGTTCACCTGAAAAGAGGTGATATCATGGATTGTATCTATATGGATAATGCCGCTACATCTTTTCCCAAACCGGAATGTGTATATGAAGCGATCGATAATTTTAACCGTTATTTAGGCTCCAGCCCCGGCCGGGGTACGCACAGCCAAACCGTACAGGCGGGCTCCATTATCTTGGAAGCCCGGGAAGCCCTGGCCAGGTTATTTAATATTGAGAACTGTACCAATATAGCCTTTACCGCCAATGTAACCGAGTCTTTGAATATGGCCTTGAAAGGTTACCTGCAACCGGGCGACCATATAATCACCACCAGTATGGAGCACAATGCTGTGGCCCGGCCTCTGTATGTACTCTCCCAAAAGGGGATAGAGTGGACCGCGGTTACCTGTAATTCTGAAGGGGTTTTAGACCCTGACCATATAAGGAGCGCTATCAAACCAAACACCCGAATGATATGTATGGCTCATGCCTCCAACCTTACCGGGACGATCATGCCTATTGCCGAGGCTGGCAGCATAGCCCGGGAACACGGGATTGTATTTATGGTTGACAGCGCCCAGACGGCAGGCGTATTGGAAATAGATGTTGTCAAGCAGAGCATTGATCTATTGGCTTTTACGGGTCATAAAGGCTTATTCGGGCCCCAGGGAACAGGAGGCCTCTATGTTAAACCCGGTATAATTATTGATCCGTTGATCTACGGGGGAACCGGATCCCGTTCCGAATCGCTGGAGCAGCCGGATTTTATGCCGGACCACCTGGAAAGCGGAACACCCAACACACCCGGAATCGCGGGGTTGAGAGCGGGGGTACAGTTTATCCTGGCGACCGGAATTGATCAAATCCGCCGACATGAACTGAACTTGACCAGCGAGTTGCTGGAGGGATTGGGAGAGATCGATAGAGTCATACTGTATGGGGTGGCAGATCCTGGCCAGCGGACAGCAGTGGTTGCCTTTAATGTGGAAGGAATGGACTGTGGCGAGTTGAGTATGCGCCTGGATCGTGAATACCGTAT